>NZ_JANEWM010000062.1:0-25558 GCF_028069825.1 Citrobacter sp. Igbk 14 | reverse complement strand
GCCTCTATTTTATTAATCATTTATCACCCCTTTTACAAGCTTAGACACCTCATCAAGACGCTGTTCAACTATTTGTAGTGACTTATTGCTCTCAAGATTTATACGAAGCAAAGGTTCAGTATTAGATGCTCTAACATTCATTCTCCAATCATCAAACTCAAAACTAATTCCATCTATGGTTTCAATATGTAACGCTGTATCTTTATATTCTAATTGCAGTTCCATTAGAATATTATTAATGTTATTCACGCTAAAATTAATCTCACCACTACAAGCATATTTTTTTATTCGCTCTGATACCATAGCCCTTAAGTCAGTATTTTTTTTGCATAGCAACTCTGCCACCAGAAGCCACGGAATCATCCCACTATCGCAATATGCAAAATCGCGGAAGTAGTGATGTGCGCTCATCTCACCACCGTAGATCGCATCTTCCTTACGCATACGCTCTTTGATGAAGGCATGGCCCGTTTTAGACATCACAGGAATGCCGCCAGCTTTAGTTACAATATCGATAGTATTCCAGGTCAGTCGCGGGTCATGGATGATCTTCGCGCCCGGTTCTTTTTGTAAGAATGCTTCGGCTAACAGACCGACAATGTAATAGCCTTCGATAAACTGCCCTTCCCCATCAAACAGGAAGCAACGGTCAAAATCGCCGTCAAATGCGATCCCCAAATCTGCGCCATGTTCTTTAACAGCGTCAGCAGTGTCTTTGCGGCATTCTGGTAACAGAGGATTAGGGATCCCGTTAGGGAAAGTGCCATCCGGCTGGTGATGAACTTTAATAAATGTAACAGGAACATTAGCAGCAACGAAACGTTCTTCAATTGCGTCAATGACGTGGCCTGCAGCACCATTGCCAGAGTTAACCACAAGCTTCATTGGACGAGTGAAGTTCGCGAAATCAATGTAGCCCATTAAGTGATCGACATAAGCGTCAATGATAGAAATCTTCTTGTAGCTTCCGCGCAGTTGGGCATCAACAGGCGCGAAATTATTTTCTTCGGCTAAACGCTGCACATCGCGTAGTCCTGTGTCACCACTGATAGGTTTCGCATTTTCGCGAACCAGTTTCATTCCGTTATAATCCATCGGATTATGGCTGGCGGTAACTTCGATGCCGCCATCTACACCAAGATGGAAAGTTGCAAAATAGATCTCTTCTGTCCCGCTTAAACCAATATCGAGGATATCGGTACCCGCATCCATTAGGCCATTCGCTAATGCCAGTTTCAGGCTCTCGCTGGTTAAGCGAACGTCACCGCCCACCACGATTGTTTTAGGCTTGAGGAATTCACCGTATGCGCGACCAATTCGATACGCAATATCTTCATTCAATTCTTCGCCTAATTTTCCGCGAATATCATAGGCTTTAAAACAAGTCAGCTTAGACATAGATCTTTTTACCTTAAAAATTAGCAACGACCATACTGGTCTTTAATACGAATAATGTCATCATCCCCTAAATACGAGCCAGATTGGATCTCAAGCAGTTCCAATGGA
Organism: Citrobacter sp. Igbk 14; assembly: GCF_028069825.1. Taxonomy (NCBI): domain Bacteria; kingdom Pseudomonadati; phylum Pseudomonadota; class Gammaproteobacteria; order Enterobacterales; family Enterobacteriaceae; genus Citrobacter; species Citrobacter sp. Igbk 14. The sequence continues at coordinate 24,052 of NZ_JANEWM010000062.1, read as the reverse complement.
ATCTTGCCTGGGTTTTCCAGTCGATGTTGTGCTCCGATGGGAATAAAGGTTGATTGGTTTTCAGTCAGCAGGAATTTTTGATCTTTAATCGTCACTTCACCCGTGCCAGAAAGCACAACCCAGTGTTCTGTCCGGTGATGATGCATCTGCATCGAAAACGCTGCACCTGGTTTAACTGTGATCCGATTTACATTAAAACGCTCGGTCTGTACCACCACATCGCATCGCCCCCACGGACGGTATATTTCCCGGTGACGCTTATATTCACTGCGATGATTAGCTTTAAGATACTCAACAACTTTCTTAACATCTTGCACCTGATCTTTATCAACGACCAGTACAGCATCTTTTGTATTAATGATCACCAGATTATCGACACCGATAGCTGCGACCAATTTTTCATCAGTGTTGATATAGCAGTTATTTGCGTTGTGCATGAAGGTATCACCCGTCAGGACATTACCTTTTTTATCTTTAGGGCTCACTTCCCATAGTGCCGACCAGGAACCCACGTCACTCCAGTCTGCATCAAGCCCAACGACGACAGCGTCTGTCGTTTTCTCCATGACCGCGTAGTCAACGGACTCATCCGGACAAGCGATAAACAGATCGCGATCGATCTTGATAAATTCATCGCTATCTTTGCAACCACGGATCGCCGCCTTACATGACTCAAGAATATCAGGTCTGAATTTTTCCAGTTCTTCAAGATATTTCTTGGCACGGAACATAAACATTCCGCTGTTCCAGTAATATTCGCCCGACGCTAAATAACTTTCCGCAGTTTCTTTGTTCGGTTTTTCCACGAAACGGTTGACCTGGTAAGCGATATTCTCACCAAGGACTTCTTCCTTACCACGGTGAATATAGCCATAACCCGTTTCTGCACCAGTTGGTACAATCCCAAATGTGACAAGGCGCCCCTGCATGGCAAATTTAAATGCTGACTTTACAGCCTGGTGGAATGCCGGCTTATTGTTAATTATATGATCTGCGGCTAATACCAGAAGAATTGGGTCATCACCATTCTCTATTGCACTTAATGCTGCCAGCGCTATTGCTGGCGCAGTATTACGGCCAACGGGTTCAAGAATGATATTATGCGAGAGCTTGTTAATTTGTCTTAGTTGCTCAGCAACAAGAAATCTGTGTTCCTGATTGCAAATGACTACCGGTTCCCGTGCATCGACATCATCCAGACGGAGCACTGTTTCTTGCAGCATTGAACGCTGTCCGTACAAACGAAGAAACTGTTTTGGGTAGAGCTCGCGCGACATCGGCCATAAACGACTACCGGTACCACCGGCCATTATCACAGGAAGTAACATCTTAGGTCCTTAAATATCAATGCGTTATACTAAACCAACGAAAGAGTTTCATCGTCGCTCAATGACAAATGGGCACGCTACCGCACTGGCTCTACAGCTACCAGGGCACTGCTCATTTTATGTTGGGCAAACAAATTGCTGATACCCCTCAACGAATTAGGGATATCTCAACCGAATATTCTCTTATTTATTCACTGTGTAGACAAGAAAAATGTCCTACGGCGGACCGGTAATTTCTTACCGATCTACCTTTTTTAGTATTTGAAATTTATAAAAAAACAGTTATAGCAGCATGCTGCGGGTATCAGACAAATCATTACTCTTTACATATACTGCTGCGATACCTGGTTCAAATCGTGGGCAACGAGGGGAGCAATCGCACTAGCTCAGCAGTTTTAAAATTTGATCCCTGAATTTCGGCCCCTCTTTCAGGTTGCGCAGTCCGTACTTCACAAATGCCTGCATATAGCCCATTTTCTTACCACAATCGTAGCTATCGCCGGTCATCAACATAGCATCAACAGACTGTTTTTTCGCCAGCTCAGCGATAGCATCCGTAAGCTGAATACGCCCCCACGCACCTGGCTGTGTACGCTCAATTTCCGCCCAAATATCAGCAGAAAGCACATAGCGCCCTACGGCCATCAGGTCCGAATCAAGGGTTTGAGGCTGATCGGGTTTTTCAATGAATTCAACGATGCGGCTGACCTTACCTTCGTTGTCTAAAGGCTCTTTGGTCTGAATAACGGAATACTCAGAAAGATCGCCAGCCATACGTTTTGCCAACACCTGACTACGCCCGGTCTCATTAAAGCGTGCCACCATTGCGGCCAGGTTGTAGCGCAGTGGATCCGCACTCGCCGTGTCAAGAATGACGTCAGGTAACACCACCACGAAAGGGTTGTCCCCGATTATCGGGCGAGCACAAAGAATAGAGTGGCCCAGACCAAGCAATTGTGCCTGACGAACGTTCATGATAGTCACACCTGGAGGGCAGATGGACTGCACTTCGGCCAGTAACTGGCGCTTAACACGCTGTTCAAGCAGCGATTCAAGTTCATAAGAGGTGTCGAAGTGGTTCTCAACCGCGTTCTTAGACGCATGTGTTACCAGAACGATTTCTTTGATACCTGCAGCTACAATCTCGTCGACAATGTATTGAATCATCGGCTTATCAACGATCGGTAGCATCTCTTTTGGGATGGCCTTTGTGGCAGGCAACATGTGCATCCCGAGGCCTGCTACCGGAATAACTGCTTTCAAATTAATCATTAAGTCATTCACCTATTCAATAGTTGCTGAATTATAGCTTTTTAGCTTGTTTTAGCCAGTATGAATTACATTGCTCAGTTAGGACGCATGTTACGCCGCTTATCGGCAGAATGCAGTAATCATAATCTTAGCCGGGTAGGTTTTTAGCCAGGAATGGTCGTAAAATTACCGACCCGGTAGTCGAAAATTCACTGCCGCGACATTCACGACCTGTTGGTTTACGCTGTCAATATCAACTGAGCTATGCCCTGCTTCATTAACTGCATGAACGTTGGCCAGCGAGAGCAAGGTACCCTGTTTGGCCATAAACTTGCCGCGAACATCATTGCGCAGATCAAAGTGCATCTTTAGCGCAGGTCCTGTGGTGGATTTCTGCATCACATTGATATTTCGCAAGAAAAGATGCTGAGGTTTGTTGTGCAGCTCCAGCGTCGCGCGTTTCATCTCAACGTTGGTAATGGCCACAAATGAAGTTGCATTACCTGAGGAAATCTGAATACCACGTAATTTATAATCGAGATGTGTGTTATCCAGTTGAATATTATTTAACTTAAAGTTTTGTGGTATGGACAAATATCGTCCTTTGATCACACCGTAACCAATCAGCATCCCTGCGCTATTTTTCATATTGATATTATCGATCACGAAATTATCACATCCATAAATAGCGACTGTAGCATTATCGATGCCCGCTTTCTTGCTGAAATCCGGGGTGATATTTCGCGCGGTAATATTACGAATGATAAAATGTTTGCCGTTCTCGACATGGACTAACTGCCGACAATCCGAGCCCGTTATATTTGCTACCACAAATCTTTTCACCGCCAGTTCGTCTGGGTAGGTGTTGTCGTACGTACTACCTGCCAGCCCAATACCGATACCCCAGTTAACATTTCCGTTCGTACAATTGATGCGTTCTATAACATGGTCTGAAATCACGATGTCACTGTCGTTTATCGCGACATTCCACTCGATGGCATCACCCTGTAAGTCACTAAAACGACTGTTGGTTATCCGTACGCCATCCATCTGATTATGAAACCCCTGACGCAAGATCCCATAATTCGCATGAGTGACGGTAATGTCATCAATGGTGAGATTACGCATCGCTCGCGGCGTTTTCCCACCGATATAAATTTGCGCCACGGGGGCGAAACCGCTCATGGCTATGCCTTTTATCACACAGTCGGAGCCCCGAACATCAAGGGTAATATTTCGCAAGCGCCCCCCCTGCCCCCCTGTCACACGACAGCCATCCTGCAGAATAAATCGCCCACGACTACTGCTACTCACACTGCCTTGCAGATGCAACATCTTACCTGGAGGGATCACGATTGCGGTATTGATATTCTTGCACTCCAGGCCAGCAGGCACGACGACGGTTTGCGCGTCTATAAATGCCTGCCGGAAGGAAGCAACCCAATCCTGGGGATTGTAATCCTCGATATTGACGCTGCGTCTTGCTTCAAACGCTCTGGCGACGGGAGTATGGAGAACGACAAGCGCAGAGCCTGCCGTCAGAAAAGTACGTCGGGAGAGTTTTTTCTCTGGCATACAACCTCGATTTACATCGTTTGCAGCAGACTGGCTAGCTGTTTGTTGATCGCAAGCTGGTTAAAATCAGCGGCTATTTTTTCGCGGGCGCACTCCACCACCGGCTTCACTTGCTCAGTGTCGAGCACACTGACCGTCGCCAATCGCTCCGCCAGGGCCTGAGCATCATTCTCTGGTGCCAGCCAGCCGGACCTTCCAGACTCTACCAGCTCAGGGATCCCACTGTGCACGGTAGAAACGACCGGTATTCCAACCGCCATGGCTTCCATCAACGCCACCGGGATCCCCTCCATGTCACCATCAATTCCCGTGACGGAGGGCAACAGGAAAACATCCGCCTGCTCAAGCATCTCTTTAATCTGATGGCTGGGTTTAAATCCTGACATTTCAATCACATCATCCAGTTGATATTGCTCGACAAGCGTACGTAACCGACGCTCCCAAGGGCCAATTCCCAGAATGCGATAACGAAATGAGATACCTCGCGCCTTCAACTGGCGGCACGCTTCAATAGCGACATGCAGCCCTTTTTTCTCGGTTAACCGTGCAACGGAGAGAATTTCTAGCGGCGTGCCCGGCGCTTTCACCTCACGAGGTGTAAAACGCGTCATATCAATCCCCATACGCGATACCGCTATTTTATGTGGTGGACATCCCATATTTCGCAAACGTTCGGCCCAGAGATTGCTGATGGGCAACATCAAATCACCGCGCTGAAACAGCTTCTGATATTCGGGGGTATAGCGGGCAAGGATGTCCCGATGCGAAACATCAATACCATGGAAGACAGTGGCTATTTTGCCGCGGATCACGCCGAGTTCACGCAGTTTGGCCGCCGTTACGCCAGCGGGTCCAAAGTGCGCAATAAAGACATCGGCCTGGAATGCTCGCGGGGTTAGCGCACAGATGGACGCTAAAATCAGATTACGTGCCTCGTCGCCATAGCGTGGAACGTTGAGCGCTTTCCAGGTCGCTGTCCGGGTAATACCCTGTAAGATCGTCGAGGTGCGATATTTCAGCTTTGCCAACCTGCCAGCCGGTTCTTTCAATAACCATCGTGTTTTTTCGCCCAGGCGGTAGTCCACATAGGAAGCATGAGTGTTATCAAGATCGCCCTGATATAACGCGATAATTTCAACATCATGCCCCATATCGATAAACGCGGTAATCTGATTCAGCACAAAGGTTTCAGAGGACAACGGAAATTTAAGCAGGAAAAAGCTGACTTTCATTTTCCCTCCTCAATACGCGTTAATACCGATTGCACCATGTGCATACCGTGTTCACGTTCACGCTTAACGGCCTCCTCCACCCTGACGTTAAGTTCAGCCAACCGTCCCAGGGTATCGCCAACCCTGCCTTCAAGGCTGCCATCCAACAGATGGCGGATATCAACCGCCATTTCCGCTAACCCCAGTTGCTGCATAATTCCCGCCGATTTGTGCTCATAATTAATGGCTATCGCCGGCGTCATAAAGTTCATCGAGATGATGGCAGAGTGCAGGCGTGTGCCCACCGTCAGGTCACATGCGCCCAATATTTTTCCCATTTCGAGATCGTTTAGTTCATCCATGACCACGTGATAACGGGTCGGATCGTTAACGTACTGGCGCAGGTTTAGTGCAACCATACGATCATCTTTGTTGTAACTATCAATACCGGTACAGGTTGAGAGCGCCATCACCTGGTAACCTTCGTCAAGGATCCGATTAACCACGCCGGCAAAGGCTCGCTCATAGGCCTGTTGTGTGGTCCCAAGACGCTTATCAAACGGTGCCAGTTCACGTAGTGTAATGGCGACAGTCTTCTGCTTTGCTGCCGTTTGTAACCAGTGCTGTACGGCATAACCCGGTTCAAAGTCATCGTGATGGTTGTCTACCAGCCAGGCGGTATCCACACCCGACTCAACTTTCTCTGTCGTTATTTCACTGCGTTTCATCAGTTCCAGACTGACCGACTCTCGTAAAATTAGCGCATTGCAGTGCCCAAAAACGTAATTCGCCAACTGATTGAACTGTTCATCCTGAAATGGCCCTACGCTGTGACCAATCATGTACAGCGGTTTTTTGGCCATAAATGAACACAGTGCATGCTCAAACTGCGGCACACCATAAAGATCGACAAAAAACGATCCTCCGACCTGGATAATGGCGTCATAACGCGACAACAAGCGGACAAAGTCAGTAAACCCCTGAGCAATAGCGATGTTGCGCAGATTTCCGGAATCGGTAACGCGCGAGAGCAGCACCTGATGCTGATAGCGACGACGTAGCACTTTCTTGACGCGCCCCATGACGCCTGCAGCGTTGTTATGCTGCTTCATCTGTGAATACAGCGGATCGCCCATCACCGGTCGGTTTAGTAACCAGGAGGAACTCACCGGATAGCGGCTCATCACATCCACTTCTGTCTCAGGCTGGAGCGTATGAATGGCATCCAGCAAACCGCGCAAAATGGCGCTGTCCCCACGATTTCCGCAGGTGTGGTTGCCCAGAATCAGTAATTTCATCATGACCTCTTAAAATCAGTGCGGATAACGGTTTTCGCGTCTCCGGACGACAACAAACGCAATTTATCCTGCGCGGAACAGGGCTTTCATTTTTTCACCTCGACAGAACTGGCGTTTGATTTCCACCACCAGCGGATCACGCGACAGCACAATCATCACGACAAACGCCAGAGCGCCAGCGGCTATCTGTAGGCTCAGCAACGCACCTAACGGCAATTTATTTTGCAGTGTCATTCCCAGCACGTAACTCACCACCAACGTGGGTAAGGAGAGATAAAACGGTAGCCACAGGCTGAGCATGTACTGCCGATAGCTCGGTCCCAGTACCGGTTTGATCATCACGAAATAGCTCAGGATGGTGTTTATGACCTGTACCAGTAAAAAACCCAGCGTGACGCCAATCACACCCGCCACATTCCCGCCAACCAGGATGGCGGGGATAAACAAAAAGGTTTTGAATATATTGAATTTGAAGCTGATATCGACCCGTGCTTTGGCCATCAGCAGAGAGCCTATCGGATTTCCGATTGAGCGCAGCAGACCCACAATGCACAGCAGTTGCAGCACCGGAATAATACTGTTCCACTTTTCACCAAACAGCAGCGGTACGACGTTATTCGATACCACCATCAATCCCAGTAGCGCCGGGAAATTGATAATGCCGACAACGGATAGCAGCTTGTAAAAATTCACCCGTAGTTTTTCGGTATCGTCCTGAATTTTGGCAAACGCTGGAAACAGAACTCGGGTAATTATCGGATTCAGTTTGATGGGCGGTACAACGGCCACGTTCCAGGCAAGATTGAAGCCTCCCGCCACGCCAGCCCCCAGGGTTCTGGCCAGCACCAGTGTTGAAAGGTTAGTGTTCACGTAATTGATGATGCTGTCCGCCGTCAGCCACGCCCCAAAGCGCAGATTTGACGACACGGATGAAAGTGAAAAACACAGCCCTGGTCGATAAATTTTGCGGCCAAAATAGCCAAACAGCAGCGTACGTAGCGTACTGTTCACCAGATACCCAACAATGGCCGTCATGGCGATCGGCCAAAAATGCGCGCTAACCACGGTAAAAGTAAAACCGGCCAGTACTGAACTGGTTTCAATCATGCCAATTTTGTTGAAGGCCAGTTCTTTTTGCATCAACGCACGGAACTGCTGCCCATGCGGGATCACCACAAACGCCAGCGCTAAGGTTTTAACCAGTGGCACCAGCTCAGGGTTATTAAGCACATCGGCTATAGTCTCGCTGAGCGAAAACATAGCAATACAAACGGCGATCCCCAGTCCAACGTTTAACCAGTACAAGGTGGTTAGTTCAAGATAACCTATCTCTTTGCGCTGAATAATCGAGTTGGCGATCCCAAAATCAGACAACGTGTCGGCCAGCGCGATAATCACCAGTGACACCGTTAATAACCCGAACTGATGATTATCAATAATCCGCGCCAGAACCGTCATCTGAATGAGCCCCAGACCGATGATGATTACCGTAGCAATGGCTGACCACTTGGCACCGTTGAGGGTTTTTTCTCGTAAGCTCATATTAATATGCCGCTTTATTGACGAAGCCTTTAAACACCGTCAGAAAAACGATTTTGATATCGAACCACACGCTCCATTCGCGAATGTATTCGAGGTCAAACTCTACCCGTTTTTCCATTTTTTCCAGCGTATCGGTTTCACCACGCCAGCCGTTGATTTGCGCCCAACCGGTAATACCTGGCTTCACCTTATGGCGTAACATGTACCCTTCTATCAGCTGACGATACTGTTCGTTATGCGCCACCGCATGTGGACGCGGCCCGACAATAGACATCCCTCCTGTCAGCACATTGATAAACTGTGGTAGTTCATCCAGTGACGTCCGCCGCAGGAAATTACCCACGCGGGTCACACGCGGATCGTTCTGCGTGGCCTGGGTAACTACTGCATCGTTTTCCATTACCTTCATGGAACGAAACTTCCAGACTTTGATCGGTTTCCCGTCCATCCCATAGCGGGTCTGACGAAAAATTACCGGCCCCTTTGAGGTCAGCTTCACCATCAGCGCAATGGCGCATAGCACAGGAGAAATAAGCAGCAGGATTAACGATGCCAGGACGATATCTTCCGCGCGCTTCAGCAGACGATTAATGCCTGAAAGCGGTGTGTCATACAGCGGTACCACCGGAACGCCGTTCATCTCTTCAATTCGCGAGTGCAGAATATTGAAGGTAAAGACATCAGGGATCAGGAGCACTGAACAGGTGGTATCAGCCAGTTCGCGTACCAGTTTTTTTACGCGCGCCCCATCGCTCATCGACATAGCGATATAGACGTTATGAATGCGTGAGGCTTTGGCATCATCCACCAGTTGCTGCAGATTTCCCGCCCAATCACGGGCATTTTTCCCCGGTATGGGGTCGTGATAGACACCCGCGACCTCAAACCCCAACCACGGCTCATGGCGAAAGCTGTCCAGCAGCACCTGTCCGGCAGGAAGGTCCCCTGCTACCGCTACCCGACGCGTGTTATAACCACGATTTCGCAACCATCCCGCCCCGTAGCGAATAAACGCACGGCACAGCACCAGGCCAATACTTGAAAGCAGATACCATGCCAGCCAGAGTGCAAACCGGTTATCAAAATCGTTATTAAAGGCAATCAGACCCGCGCAAAAAATCAGACTCAGCGTCCAGTTTTGCAGCAGCAGCACCAACTCTGTTGAAATTTTTACCCCGCGCCAGGAGAGGTAAAAATCCGTTATCCCGCCCAGCATCTGAAAAACGACCAGCGTGATTAACGCTACCAGCAGGTGCATATACAGGAAAGGCAAACCGCTCAGTTCGCAGACTATCCATAATCCACCAAACATGATGGTGATATCTGAAAAGCGTTGCACCATCGATATTAACGACGCATTGGTTTTGGCTCGTTCGCGCTTTTTTAGATGTGTCATCGTGGTTCCTGTTAGTCGCCACTTGCCCGTATCGGGCAAGGGAAATACCAGCATTACTGATTTAGCAATGCCAGGAGAGTGCGCGTTCGCACGTTCAGGCGTACATCACCAATTGTTCCGTAACAAATATCAAAAGTGGCAACACAGATTATTTGGCTCACGTTATCTCCTTTTTCAGGCAACAGTTAGCCCGGACCTGATTGCCTCAATAAATAAGTAACAAAGGCCAGACTCTGTTATTTTTATTTCATAAAAGTTCGCAGAGAGTCAGTTAACAGAGATGAATAATAGATTTCTATATATGCTCATGATGTGTGCCAAATCTTACAATATCATCTTCTTCAAGGTAGACTCCAGAACGAACTTCAATCATCTCCAAGGGAACCTTCCCTGGGTTTTCAAGACAATGAACAGTACCCTGAGGAATATATACTGATTGATTTTCACTTAATAACTGGACCTCATCACAGATCGTAACTTTCGCAGTTCCTGCAACAATAATCCAGTGTTCAGCGCGATGATGGTGCATACGTAATGCAAAGCCCTGACCGGGTTTCACGGTTATTCTTTTAACCTGATAACGATCGCCTTCATCGATAGAATCATATTTCCCCCAGGGTCTAAAAACCTCCCGATGAATATGATGTTCCGAGCGACCTTCCGCCTCAATTTGTGCAACGATTTTTTTTACATCTTGTACATCTGTTTTATTTGCGATTAATACTGCATCTTTAGTTTGGACAACAATCAGATCTTTTACGCCGACGGTTGCCACCAGTCCCGATTCGGCGTAGACATAACTGTTCTCTGTATTATGGTCAATAACATCACCATGATAAACATTACCCTCGTCGTTACGATCGCTGATTTCCCAAAGTGATGACCATGACCCTACATCGCTCCATCCGACGTTCATCGGCAGGACTACAGCGTCCGTGGTTTTCTCCATCACGGCATAGTCGATCGATTCTTCTGGACAAGCCTGGAAATCCTCCCGACTGACACGGATAAAATCATTGTCCAGTTCAGCGTTATCCATCGCCAACAAGCAGGCCTGTAAAATATCTGGACGATATTTTTCGAGCTCTTCAAGATAGCGTCGGGCCTGGAATAAAAACATACCGCTATTCCAATAATATTCACCAGCAGAGATATATTTTTCGGCTGTTTCAAGGTCAGGTTTTTCCACAAAAGCATCAACATTGAAAGCAACAGAATCAACTTTTATCTGGGTACTACTGACTTCACCGCGTCGAATATAACCGTACCCTGTTTCCGGTGCATCCGGAACGATACCAAATGTTACCAGCTTGCCATTTTCGGCTAACGGAATGGCTGAGGTCACAGCATCGTGGAAGAACTTATTTTCTTCGATAATATGATCAGCCGCCAGGACCAGCAACAACGGGTTATGATCGGAATTATTGTTGCATGCCGCGATTGCTGCCAGCGCGATTGCGGGTGCAGTATTCCGGGCTTGTGGCTCAAGAATAATATTACCCGTTAGCTTATCAATTTCTTGTAATTGCTCAGCAACAATAAATCGATGCTTTTCATTACATATTACAAGCGGTGGTGAACAATCCAGGCCATCAAGGCGGCAAATTGTCGATTGCAACATAGTGTTTTGCCCATCCAGACACAAGAACTGCTTTGGATATAATGTTCTGGATAATGGCCATAAACGGCTACCGGACCCACCTGCAATAATTACCGGATGAATGTTATTTTGGCTCATACGTCAACCCTTCAAATGATTAATAAATTGATTTAAGACATTATCTTTTTCAAGTGCAGACTCTGCATATGAACGTGCAATCTTATTGTATTCAGGCATAGTGATTGCTTCAGTAATACCCGCCACAAGCATTTCAACTGATTCTGGCTCAATACAGATCGCAATACCGGGATGTTTCTGACAAAGCTGCCCCAGTTCGGTGTGGGGCTCTGCTGTAATCACGGCATTTCCCCCGACCGCCAATATGTTCGTTAACTTCGAAGGAAGGACCGCATCTGCAGCGCCACGTCTTTGGATGACTAAATGGCAATCTGCTAGCCTTAATAACGCAGGCAGCATTTCATAAGGTTGCAGTGGGTAGAACTTAACATTCGTTAGGGCTCGTTCCTTGACCATTTGTTCCATCCTGGATTTTCCCCCTCCCTGACCCACAATAACGTATATCCATGGTTTATCCTGAGTCTGACTTGCAGCCTCAACGATATTTTCAACACCTTGCTTCTCACCAATATTGCCGGAATACAAAATCATTTTTTTATCGGTTGGCAAATCAAACTGCTGACGTATTTGCTCTATATCAGCACTATCCACCTGGCTGAATCTTTCCACTTCAGACCAGTTCGGGAAAAAGATAAGTTTTTCTGCAGCAACACCTTTCTCCTGCGCTTTTTGCATCATAGAACGGGAGATCGTGGAAACATTATCCACACTCAACAAACTGCTGCGCTCAAATGCTTTGGCTACTCGCGCAATCATTGTGGAGTTTCCGGTTGCCGCCAGTCCCAGTCCCAACATCGCATCAACTTCATAGTCCTGAATATGCAGCACGGTGCGAGAGCCAGACAGTTTTGCCAACAAACGCATTCCTGGTGTACAGAATAGCGTGGGTACCACACCGATAATGTATTCAGGCTTCCACCGATACTGAGCCAACAGGGGAAAAAGACTGCTCAGGGCAAAACTGCCCAAATGTAGCAACCGCTTTAGCGTTGAAGGCTGAGCCGGTACATATAATGGACAGCGCCAGACAGTAGTGACACCCACTTCCCGACGATAACGCCAGGAAGAATAAGGCTCGCCTACTTGCCACTGCGGATAATAAGGGGGGGCCGTGACAACCCTAACCTCATGCCCCTGGCCTGCCATCCATTCCACCATCTCTCCCGTGTATTTACCAATTCCGGTCAACTCGGGCGAGTAATTGATGCCATAAACCAGAATTCTCATATCCCGGGCACCCGATCTTTCGTCGCTGGGTTGAAATATGCCTGCGTATTTTTATGCACATTTCCATCGACAATCAGTTCATCCGATTTAGCCCAACGCCAGGTATCATGCTGTTTTGACGGCAGCATTGATGTACTGGTATTAATTTTCAGTCGAAAACCCAGCACCACATAATGCGTTGTAAACGAAGAACCAGAAAAATTATCATCATAAAAGTGCTGCCAGACACCAAAAAACTCACCGTGTGTTATGGGAAACTGCTGACCTAATTCTTCTTCCGTCAAACGCATAAATGCTTGTTCCAGCGTTTCATCTTTTAATACTCTGCCGCCTGGCACAAACCAATATCCTTGAGCAGGCCTGTTAGTTCTTTTCCCAACTAAAAACTCCCCAAACTCATTCTCAATGATAAAATCCAGAGAGATCAGCGGCGTCGTGCGCACCGCATTAGCGAAGTCTTCTTTATTGAGAAACATTACTCACCCCGATACCGCTGCTGATTATCAAGGAACCAGCGATAAGTATTAACCAGCCCCTGTTCAAGACTTATTTCATGATGCCATCCGAGTCTTCTCAGGCGGCTCACATCAAGCAGTTTTCGTGGTGTCCCATCAGGTTTAGATGCATCAAAAATAATTTCACCGCGGAAACCGACAACTTTTGCAATGGCATCGGAAAGTTCACGAATAGTGCAATCTTCACCCGTACCTACGTTGACATGAGAAAGCATTGGTTCTGTATTTTCCTGCCAAACCTCATTGTCTAACTCCATAACATGGATGCTTGCTGCCGCCATATCATCGACATGCAAAAATTCACGCATGGGTTTTCCACTGCCCCAAACTTCAACGTATTCGTCATCACGTTGAGTGGCTTCATGAAAACGACGCAATAGCGCAGGAATCACATGAGAATTATCTTTATGGAAATTGTCGTTAGGTCCATACAGGTTCGTCGGCATCACTGAACGGTAATCCCGGCGATGCTGCCGGTTATAGGACTCACACAGTTTTATCCCTGCAATTTTAGCGATGGCATAGGGCTCATTTGTCGGCTCCAGTGATCCCTGCAACAACTCGCTCTCTTTGATTGGTTGCGGCGCAAACTTAGGATAAATACATGATGAGCCTAAAAATAATAACTTTTCGACATTTGAATTATGAGCCGCATGAAGAATATTACTTTCCATCATCATGTTTTCATAAATGAAATCAGACGGATAATTATTATTAGCCATAATCCCGCCCACTTTTGCCGCGGCAAGATAAACCTGGTCAATATGTTCACTGGTAAAGAAATCATTAACCGCCGTTGTGTCTAATAAATTGAGCTGCTCACGGTTACGAATGATTAACTCTACATCTTCACGTTGTGCGAGTTGTCGGTAAATAGCAGAGCCCACCATTCCCCGATGTCCCGCGATATAAACACGTTTCTTCTTCATCATCATTAGCTCTCCAGTGCAATAACAACATCGTAACCATGGGACTTCAGCAGTGAATGTTTCTTCGCGGCTTCCAGATCGTGGGCAACCATTTCAGAAACCATCTGTCGCAGCGTGATTTCCGGCTTCCAGCCCAGTTTTTCGTGTGCCTTTGTCGGATCGCCCAACAGCGTTTCCACTTCCGCAGGACGGAAATAGCGTGGGTCGACGGCGATCATCACATCCCCCGGTTTCACCCCTGGTGCATCATGCCCAGTCACCGAAACCACAATGCCTTTTTCATTCACGCCCTCACCTTCAAAACGCAGCTTAATACCAAGTTGGGCAGCGGCCATTTCCACAAACTGACGGACGGAATACTGCACGCCAGTGGCGATCACGAAATCTTCCGGCTGTTCCTGCTGCAGCATCATCCACTGCATCCTGACGTAGTCTTTGGCATGTCCCCAGTCACGCAGCGAATCCATGTTGCCGAGGTACAGACAGGACTCGAGTCCCTGGGCGATGTTGGCAATTGCGCGAGTAATTTTGCGAGTGACGAAGGTCTCGCCACGGCGCGGAGATTCATGGTTAAACAGAATGCCGTTACAGGCATACATGCCATAAGATTCACGGTAATTGACGGTGATCCAGTAGGCATACAGTTTGGCGACGGCATAGGGCGATCGCGGATAGAACGGTGTCGTTTCTTTCTGCGGGATCTCCTGAACCAGACCGTACAGTTCAGAGGTGGAAGCCTGATAGAAACGGGTTTTCTTTTCCAGCCCCAGGAAGCGAATCGCTTCCAGCAAACGCAGCGTGCCGATCCCATCAACATCAGCAGTATATTCTGGCGAATCAAACGACACCGCCACGTGGCTCATTGCGCCCAGGTTATAGACTTCATCCGGCTGAACCTCTTGCAAAATACGGGTCAGATTAGAAGAATCCGTCAAATCGCCATAATGCAGATGGAATTTGGGATTACCCGCATGCGGGTCCTGGTAAATATGGTCTACACGTTCGGTATTAAATGACGAGGCCCGGCGCTTAATACCATGAACTTCATAACCTTTTTCCAGCAGAAACTCTGCCAGGTAAGAACCATCCTGCCCGGTTACGCCAGTAATGAGAGCGACTTTTGACATGCTATTACCTCTTAAAATTTCCCTTCAGGGAGTAACGTTCTCGACGCGTTTACGCGTAACTACTGCGGGGTTACCCCGACATATGGCATTGGCCGGCAACGATTTAAAAACGCTGCTGCGTGCACCCACGACGGTGCCGTCACCAATCGTCACGCCAGGCGCGACAAAAACATCTGTCGCCAGCCAGCATTTCTCGCCAATCACAATTGGCGTGGCGCAAATATCAAAGTGTTGGCTGGCATAATCATGACTCCCTGTGCATAAATAACTTCTCTGCGAAATAACCGTATGAGCCCCAATCGTAATATTACCCAGCGTATATAAAACCGCGTCATCACCCACCCAGGCGTAATCACCCAGTGTCAATTTCCACGGATAAGTAATTTTTACTGAAGGCCGAATAACTACGTTTTTTCCTATTTTCGCGCCAAATATTCTTAATAAAAAAGCCCGCCAGCGGTACATAACTTGTGGTGACCAGTGAAATAATGTTGCTTGTACTGCCCACCATAATTGCACTTTAATGACACCGCCGCCGCGAAAACCTTTCGGCACCGTGAAGCCTTCTAAATCCTGCATAGCGTATCCTTACGTTTTACCATATAAGTGTTTTGTCTTACCGGTTGTACGCAGGCGTATATATTCAGAAAATCCGGCCCAAAAGCCCGGCACGCGCAATATTTGTCGCTGGACTCTTTTAGCATCCCGACACAATTCCAGATTATTCGTAGTCGATACGCCGCCCATGGAAAACTCCGACACTAAACCAGTCAGTTTTTTAAAAGCGAACCCCGATTTGTATAATTTTGCTGCCAGCGCATAATCCGATGATATTTTATATTGCAAATCATAATGCCAGGTTTGCAGGCCTGTCAGCGGGAAAAATATTGCCTGATGACTGGCTGGCAAACTGTGGTAGATGTACCAACCGGGTTTAGCCCGGCGCGTCATTTTTTTACCATTACCAAAGTCCAGCAATGCATCGCCAATCACCATCATTTTATCACTCTGCGTTTTTAACTGGCGGATAAAATGCGCAGAATCAGCGTGTAGAATATCTCCAGAGTTGAGAAAGAGTGCAAAACGCCCGCGCGCCATAGCTATCCCTTTATTCATTGCGTCGTAGAGACCGTTATCAGGCTCGCTGACAAAACGTAACTGGTGCTCTCCATTGAGATTCTCCAGGAACGCTGGCGTACCGTCTGTAGACCCCCCATCGATAACAATCCACTCAAAACTGATATCGCTCGTCTGCGCAAGATGTGCCAGTGACGCGTGGGTTTTGACGATCCCGTCCAGATTGCGAAAAGCGACGGTGATAATACTCAGCAGCATGTAAATTACCTCGCGATATTCAGCGCCTTGCGCAAAATAAACGGACATACGATTAAAAAAGCGTATTCCGGACTAAATACTGAACCGGTGAAAAACAACGACAACGGTGTAAAAAGATAAAGTTGCACCCGATAATTCTGATTATCACCAAATGCATTCATCATCATCTTCGTTACTTTCCCCATGTACCACAGGGATAATATTACGGCGAACCACGAAAAATAGATAATTAACAGATACAAACCATTGTCTATCGTTTTACCTACATCTGCACCGTTAAAGATTCCGAATGATGCAACATATTCATAAAGTGAGCCAAATCGCACTACACCATCGATATTCAGTAATGAATACCCAACCATGACCAACGGCCCGACTATACGATAATACGATGAAGAACCTTCCGTACCTAAATCACCAAGACGCGTCGCAATGTAGGGAAAGGCAAATATCACGCCCACCATAAACACACTCAGTGAGATAATCGCCAAGGGTAACTTCTTTTTTATCGCATCCTTATTCAGATACTGAAACGCCCACTCCAGTAGGTAAAACAATATAAATGTCATTACCCCAGAAAACGATCCTGACAATACCACCCCTGTCAGAATCATAGCATCGGTCCTGGGCGTTTTGATACCAAACTGTTTGATGCTGAGCCAAATTGAGATTAACGCCAGAGCGAAAAATGCGGGTTCAAAATAGAGTGCAGTGGTACGTTTTCCACCAAATTTAATAAAGTTCAGAACATAGCTATTGCTGTAAATAAGATATTTCGAAATAGCTTCCATTATACTGCTGCCACCACTGAGAATGATCTGTACCATTTCAACGGCAGCCAGACCGACCACTAACCCCACCACCAGCCAGAATAAACGTAAAATTTTAGGATAGTTATGTGGCGAAATGGTTTTGAAGCGAATACTCCACACCATGCCAATAATGATCACGGTATAGATAAACAACATGGCGGATGTTACATACTTGCTGGCATCCAGCGATTGGCCAAACAGGTAGTTAAACACCGTCAGCCCCCCACCCACTCCCAACGCAATCAACAGTTTTTTAATATTGATACGGTCGACAAACAGCAGTAGCAACAGCGGTAAAAAAGTGACAACGGTGACAGGGAAACTTTCACCCAATTGTGCAAGCTTGACGTTAACCAGCAGATAAAGCAGCGGCAACACCAGATAGCTACAGACCCTGATAGTACGAGACATATTCCTCCAGCATCTGTTGTCCGCTGTATGCTGTCCGACTCTGCTGGCTAAAGGTTGCCAGCGTGGTGCCAAATACCGCCTGTGCAATTTCTGATTTTTTAAGTTGTACCAGACGCAGAACATCCGCTTCACTGAACGTTTTACCGCCTGATTTTGCCAGCACTTCCTGTGCCGCCTCGCTGTGCGTGGCGATAACCGGTACACCGATAGAAAGCGCTTCGCATAAAATTAACGGGTAGTTATCAACCCGTGAACTGAACACCAGCCCATCCATCTGATTTAGCGCCCCCATCAAGGTTCGTTTGTCACTTTCAAACCCATGGTTGATGACGTTTGCTCCGGCAAACGGGGAAAACTTACCGAAGGTATGCAGCTCTATTTTGTCCCCGAGCGCGATAAGCGCCTGAACCAGTTGCTGGCTGGTTTTACCGTCATAGCGCAAATCGTGGGCTACCACGGCAATTTTCGGTCTGCCCGGCGGTTCGTACTGAACTGGCAAGTCAGCAAGAATTGCTTCTGTCGCCACATCAATACCGTTATTGATGATGTGACAACGCCCGGCACCGTACAGACTGTTAAATGCTTCCGCCACATGTTGACTGGGCGAGATAAACTGGCAGCCAAGCGCCAACATCATGCGAAACATTTGACGTTTGCCGGGCAGTTGCTGGTGTGCTTTATCAACGCTAACCGGGGGATAGTTGCTTAACGTTGGGCATTTCTGGCAGCCCGTTTTCCAGCCTTCGCAACCATCGGTAAAGGCGCAGCGTCCGGTAACACTCCAGTGATCGTGCAGCGTCCAAACCAAGGTGATATCGGGCTTATGTGCCTTCACCTTTTGGCAAAACGCCACCACCTCTTCGAGATTCAGCCAGTAACTGTGCAGCACATGGAAATGCAGAACCAGCGGGCCCGCAGTGCGGGTGATTGTGCGGTACATACTGTCGAGGTTGCCAAACAGATCGCGGTTTGCGAGGCGAAACAACGCAATATTCGCCGCCGACGTCAAACGCGGCGCATGTTTAATCACGTGTGGATAATTCCCGTGACTGGCGCTTTTCTTGCCTCCTTTGCCATAACCGTATACAAACCTCGACGACCACCCTTTTTCCTGCGCGCGCAGGTGTAAATCCAGCGCGACCCCGGCCGCCCCGCCTTCGGCAAGCCGAACATTAAATTGCAGAATATTCATTGCATTACCTTCGCTCTCACATGTTGACTCGGCATACTTAGCGTCCTCGCAGACCGTCAGCCAGGCGCTTACCGTTGCGTATGGAAAGCAGCGTCAGCAATGTGCGCCAGTTCATCCGCTTGTTACGAATCTGATAAAGGGTAAACAGCTGATATTTTTTACTCGCCCGGTCAAATTTACCTTTGTGCTTGCGATAGAACTGGAAATAACCGGAGAACTTATGTGGAGAGGAAGTAATGCGCATCTCGCCGTGATTCACATGCAGGATCTGCGTCGCCTCTTTTACCTTCCAGGGTTTACCGTAGGCCACCACCATGCGCAGAAAAATGTCGTAGTCCTGAGCGGCTTTTAACGTGGTATCAAACAGGCATGCTTTGAAACGCCACGCCCAGCTAAAGACCTGATTACCAATGATATTTCGTTTGTAGAATCGGCGTCGTGAGTACATCGACTTCGGATACAGCGGCAGACTGGCTGGCTGTGAATAAACCTCACCTTCACAGACATAATCATCAGCGTAGAGAAAAGCGTGCGTCACCAGTTGATGACGAGACTGAAGGAATGTGCTCAGGCGATTCGGCGTCCACTCATCGTCATCATCAATTCCCGTAATGTACTGCCCACTGGCCTGCATGATCGCCTGATTGCGTACCGCGCACGCGCCGGAGTTAATAGCGTTATGCGTATAGCTCACGCGTGGATCGTTTAACGCCTCAACAAACTGTTGCAGTTGCTCATACTCGCAAGAGCAATCATCGACAATGATCATTTCCCAGTGGCTATAGTCCTGGCGCAGCACCGATTTAATCGCCCGGATAGCTAACTGCTGGCGGTTCCAGGTTGGCATATAAATAGAAATTAGTGGGTTGTCTGTCGTCATTTTTTTGTCCCAGATAAAGTTGCCAGATGGCGCTACGCTTATCGGCCTACATTCGATATGCGTTGCTGTTAGTTATCTATTTCGAATCCGACGTGTATTCGTATTCGTAGTAACCGTAATCCTGATACCCGCTGGCGCGCCGGAAAATGGAGTTGAGGATCACCCCTTTCACCTGAATACCGTTTTGCTCGAAGCGACTCAGACTGGTTTCCACCTCTTTCAGCGTGTTGACCGCGTAACGCGCCACCATCAGCGTGGTTCCGACGTGACGACCAACGATGGCCGCATCGGTCACGGCCAGTATTGGCGGCGTATCGATCAGCACCAGGTCATAGTTCGCGCTAGCCCAGGTCATCAGCTCGCCAAAGCGCTCGCTCATCAGCAGTTCTGAAGGATTAGGAGGAACCTGCCCGCGAGGGACCAGGTCAAAATGCGCAATTGAAGTCGGTTTTGCGCAGGCGGGAATGTCACCCTTGCCGCTAAGAATCTCAGACAGACCGTTGACGTTATTGGTCCCGAGCAGCTCATGGGTATAGCCTTTACGCATGTCACAGTCGATCAGCAGCACGCGCTTGTCGGTCTGACTGATAACCGCAGCCAGGTTGGCACAGACAAACGTTTTGCCGATCGACGGGCTGACCCCGGTAAGCATCAGCACATTATTACGTGATTGCATCATGGCAAAGTGCAGGCTGGTACGCAGGCTGCGCACCGCTTCTATTGCCAGATCGGTCGGGTTACCCACCGCCAACAACTGGCTCTGCTTATAGCGCTTAACGCCTTTAATCGTCTGCACGTTATCACGGGCTTTTTGCCATTCTGACAGGGGAATGCTGGCATACACGCTGATGCCCTGCTCTTCAAGTACCTGCGGGCTTTCAATACCGCGATTAAACAGCGACCGCAGCAGCACGCCAACCACTGAAAGCATCAAACCAAGAAGAATACTGCCGAGAATAATCAGCGCCGTTTTGGGTTTCAGGACACCGGGCTGGGCAATGGCGGGGTCGACAATGCGCACATCGCCAACCGTACTGGCTTCCGTGATCTTCAGCTCCTGCTGTTTATTCAGCAGTTGCATATAGACCTGCTGGCCGGACTCCACGTCACGCGTCAGGCGGACAATTTCCTGCTGCGTTTTCGGCATCGCTGTTACGCGCCCGTTCAGCTTGTTTTTTTCATCTTCCAGCGCCTGGCGCTTTTCCAGCAACGTGCGGTACGCCGGGTGCGCTTTGGTGAACAGTTTGGAGATTTCTGCTTCTTTAAAAGTCAGTTCATTTAACTGGGCATCAATATTGACCATCGAATCCAGCACCGCTTTGGCCTCCAGCGGCAAATCAACGGAGTCTTTATCCTGACGAAATGCATTCAGCTTGTTTTCGGCAACGTCCAGACGGTTGCGCACTTCTGGCAATTGTTTTGCCAGAAATGCCAGACTTTTGGCGGCCTCTTCAGATTTACGCTCCACGTTTTGTTGCAGATAGTTGCGGGTAATACTGTCGAGGATCTGGCGGATTTGTTCACGATCTTCCCCTGTAAAGATCAGGCTCAGAACCCCGGTATCTTTACCTGTTTCCGTCACCATCAGGTTATTTTGCAGATTATTGATCGTGCCAAGCGTGGAGAACTTACTGACGGTAAATTCGCTACCCGGACTGGCATGAATCGCCTCAACCCGCATCGATACACCGTCATGGTTCAGTAACTGCCCAACCTGACCACGCGCGCTAAAGCCGCCATCACTCACCAGTTGATAACTTTTGTCGTTCAGTACGCTCAACGTGAAGGTCTGTTCATTCATTGACGTTGGCAAGGTGAAGGTCGTCACATTGACCGTTTCATTCTGGCGGCCCATCAGCCGGTCCCAACCGGCTCCAAAAAGAGGAAATGTATCTTTAGTAACGGAAATATCCAGATTGAGATCGTCTACCGTTTTGCCCAATACCCGCCGCGACTGTATAAGTTGAATTTCCGCTTCAGAGGCAGGTGGCTTGTTGGATAATGCCGAGCCAATATCCTGGACTAACGAGTTTCCGGTATTTTGTTCAATTTGCACCAGCGCATCGGCACTGTAGATCGGCGTGGCAAACAGGGTGTAGACCGCCGCACACAGCGCAAATGCGGCAGTTATGCCCAGTACCCACCAGCGTGCTTCGACTACTGTCCCAACCAGACGTCCGATATCGATTTCATCGTTGCCTGTTACCGACGTTGCAGACTGTTTTTCTTTTTCTGTCATGATTTTCCCTGCTCCGCATTCAGTGCCTGGGCCCATTGGCGGGCAGACCGCTCAAGTAGTGCATACACCGCATCAAACGCATCACGGCTTTTACGATACGGGTCAGGTATTTCGCGTTCGCTGTCCCAATGGCCGAACAGCATCACTTTGCCGCGCATCTCCGGCACCATTTCACACAACGCCGTAATATGGCGTTTTTCCATGGTCAGGATCAGGTCATACTCCCGGCACATCCGCCCCGAGATCTGCCGTGCACAATGGTTTTCCAGCGACACGTTATGTGCCTGCGCCACACTGATGGCGCACGGATCGGCGCCCTTGCCTACCAGCGCGCCGAGGCCAGCGGAAGACACCGTCAACGCCGGATGGAATTGCCTTAACAAGCGCTCTGCCGTCGGAGAGCGGCAAATGTTCCCCACACAGACAACTAAGATTTTGTTAAACATGGCGATTACCAGTTGTGAAGGTCGCTGGCCGTATCCGTCATATAACGAACACCGCTAATGGTCGGCAGCAACTGATTGATCAAACGGTTCCAGCGAGCAACCGGCGCGGTCGTGACATACACCACATCGTAAGGCTGAAGTCGGAAAGAGGTCGCCATCACCAACGATGTCGCATCAGACATATCAAGCTGGTAGATATTGGCTATCTTGCCGTTATGCCCACCCTCGCCTTTTAATGGACGAATAACAAAGATACCGCTGGCATTGGAGGTGGTCAGGTCGATGCCTTCCGCATTACCCAGCGCTTCGGTGAGTGTCATACCGCTGAAGTCCATCTTGAGGGTGCTCTGTTTTTTCACTTCACCCATCACGAACACTTTCAGATCGTCATTTCGCGGAACAAACAGAATATCGCCAGGATAGAGCAGACGGTTCTGGCTCAGATCGCCATTTTGCATTAGCGCTTGCAGAGAAATTCGTTGCTCCTGCCCTTTGTGGGTCAGCACAACGTTGCGCCAGTCGGCTGCTTCTGTAAGGCCGCCTGCGGCATTGATAGCATCAAGGATGGTAAGAGGTACGTTGGTGATGGCCTGTTGACCGGATTTATTCACCTGCCCGGAGACATATGCCTTTTGCGAGCGGAATGCGGCGATATTAACGTCCACCTGCGGGTCTGCGATGTACTTCGCTAAGCGCCCGGTAATATCACTACGAATTTCTGCCAACGTTTTTCCCACCACGCTAACTTTGCCAATGTAGGGATAAAACATGGTGCCGTCAGGTTGCACCCAGTTTCCCGTATCGCTTGAGCTACGATACTGTCCCGCAGGCGTGGTGAGTTCGGGATGATCCCAGACGGTGACATTCAGGACATCGCCGGGACCGACCCGATACTGATACCCGGAGATCTCCTGATCCAGCGACATATTAGGTTGAGCAACATTCGGGCGCGGACGCAATTGTTCAACCAGTCGTGGGGTAAGCGGATAAACATTCACCATCCGGTTGATATCAAAATCGGCATCCTGTTGCTTAATCACATCTTTGCCCATGGTAGTCATATTGCTGCCCGGAAGCACGGTACAACCGTTGATCAATATTACCGACACCAATACTGGTATCAATTTAAGTTTGGATTTCATCATTGATTATTTATCACTTTGGCAGAGTCATTATCACGTGCGTTTTAAATAGCGATTACGCCTGTTTGCATTTACCTTGCCGCTAATTGAATAGAAATTTAACTGGCATCAGTCCTAAAAAAATGAATTCATCTGCAGTCTCTTGACAGAATAATTTAGGTTTATCATCAGGCGACCAGGCACGCTACCGCCCCTGGCTTCATTAGCTACCAATGCACTGATTAATTTATATTTTTACTATCCTCGCAATTTTCATCATATTCATAGCATCTACCCATCAGAAATAGCATGGTGCGATACTGGCAACATATTTCTCTTTTGATTATTACGGAAAGAATTGTTGCAGCTAACCGAATAGCAGGCAAGATAACAAGTCCTGAAACGTAGCCTTTTAAGATTAATATTAAGCGTGAGATGTGTATATTTTTAGGATTTTATTGATGTTGACAATGTTAATA
>NZ_JANEWM010000061.1:0-25665 GCF_028069825.1 Citrobacter sp. Igbk 14 | reverse complement strand
GTTATGGATTTTATTTATATATACATGGAATATATTAAATTGGCGATATTTATGTTTTTGGGGTGGTGCGTGTAATTAGCGGATGGTTTGATTGTTTGCATTGAGCGCTGAAGAGTTCTTATATC
Organism: Citrobacter sp. Igbk 14; assembly: GCF_028069825.1. NCBI lineage: Bacteria > Pseudomonadati > Pseudomonadota > Gammaproteobacteria > Enterobacterales > Enterobacteriaceae > Citrobacter > Citrobacter sp. Igbk 14. The sequence continues at coordinate 25,540 of NZ_JANEWM010000061.1, read as the reverse complement.
AAAAGAGATTGAAACATTTATAATAATGGTGAATCTGAGACTGGCAGTGGTCTGTGATGAAAATTGTTGCTAAGGTGGTTCTCTTTCTGCACAGAGAATAAGCGTGAAACTACAATACTGGCAGTCACAATTTGAAGCATGGCTGCGTGAGAAGCATTCAGGGCAAGATGCCGCCCATGACATCTTTCATTTTCGCCGCGTGTGGATGACATCGCAAAAGCTGAGCACTGCTGCAGGTATTGACTGGCTGGTCGTACTGACCGCGTGCTATTTCCACGATCTTGTCAGCTTACCGAAAAATCATCCGGAACGTCATCGTTCATCGGTACTGGCCGCACAGGAAACCTGTCGCGTACTGTCACAGGACTTTCCTGAATTTCCTCAGGATCGGCTGCATGCGGTGAGTCACGCTATTGCCGCGCACAGTTTTAGCGCAAAAATTACGCCCACTACCCTTGAAGCCAAAATCGTTCAGGATGCCGATCGACTTGAGGCGCTCGGTGCTATCGGTCTGGCGCGTGTGTTCGCCGTTTCTGGCTCGCTGGGTGTGGCATTGTTTGATGCGGAGGACCCGTTTGCCCGGCAGCGCAACCTGGATGATAAACAGTACGCGCTCGATCATTTCCAGACCAAACTGCTGACGTTGCCACTGACAATGCAAACCGAACAAGGGCGGCATCTGGCGCAGCATAATGCTGACTTCTTATTGACGTATATGGCGAAACTCAGCGCAGAATTAAAAGGAGAATATGAGATGTTGGATCTTGCGGCGATTCAACCCCTTAAAGCATATCAGTAGTCATCATTGCTGAAACGTCAATCGCGCCAATTTATGTTAACCTGTCGACTATCCATTTCGGCCGGTTAAACGTATGCAGGATTATTTTTCAGTAGCAGGCTCCATGAAACCAATGACAGATGATACCGGAGTTACCGTTCAGGTGATTTTGGCTAAGTTGCTTGAAATATATGATGTGAAAACGCTGGTTGCTCATCTCAATGGCGTCGGCGAAAACCACTGGAGCCCGGCCATCTTTAAGCGTGTGGTCGCCAATGAAACATGGCATCGCCTTAGCGATCGTGAGTTTGCTCACCTGTATTCTTTACTCCCGACGCCGCCTGCACACCATCCGCACTATGCCTTTCGGTTTATCGACCTTTTTGCCGGAATAGGCGGGATTCGCCGTGGTTTTGAAGCGATAGGTGGGCAGTGCGTGTTCACCAGTGAATGGAACAAACATGCTGTTCGCACCTATAAAGCGAACAATTATTGCTCTCCTGAGCAGCACCATTTTAATGAAGATATTCGCGATATCACCCTCAGCCATCATGAGGGGGTGAGTGACGAGCAGGCTGCTGAGCATATTCGTCAACACGTTCCCGAGCATGATGTCCTGCTGGCCGGCTTCCCTTGCCAGCCATTTTCTCTGGCGGGGGTATCAAAGAAAAACGCGTTAGGACGCGCCCACGGTTTTGCCTGCGATACGCAAGGCACACTTTTTTTTGACGTGGTGCGAATTATCGACGCGCGGCGACCGGCAATATTTGTGCTCGAAAACGTCAAAAATCTGAAGAGTCATGACCAGGGAAAAACCTTTCGCATCATCATGCAAACGCTGGATGAACTGGGCTATGACGTGGCAGATGCAGCAGATAATGGCCCTGATGACCCGAAGATTATCGATGGGCAACATTTTTTACCCCAGCATCGCGAACGTATTGTGCTCGTCGGTTTTCGGCGGGATCTGAACCTGAAGTCAGACTTTACGTTGCGTGATATTGTCAGCCGCTACCCTCATCGCCGAACAACGCTCGCAGAGCTGCTTGAACCGACCGTTGATGCAAAATATGTGCTGACACCGGTCCTGTGGAAATACCTGTATCGTTATGCGAAAAAGCATCAGGCACGGGGCAATGGGTTTGGTTACGGTATGGTCTATCCCGGCAACCCCGATAGCGTGACGCGCACATTATCCGCACGTTACTATAAGGATGGGGCAGAAATTTTGATAGACCGTGGCTGGGATATGGCGCTGGGTGAACAGGATTTCGATGATCCTGCCAATCAGCGACATCGCCCTCGTCGATTAACGCCAAGAGAGTGTGCGCGCCTGATGGGGTTTGAGTCTCCTCAGGGTTACCAGTTTCGCATTCCGGTATCCGATACCCAGGCTTACCGCCAGTTCGGTAATTCGGTGGTCGTCCCGGCATTTGCGGCGGTAGCCAAACTGCTGGAGCCGAAGATCAAACAGGCTGTTGCGCTACGCGAGAAAGAACAGCAGCATGGCAGACGTTCACGATAAGGCGACACGCAGTAAAAATATGCGGGCGATAGGGACCCGCGATACGGCGATCGAAAAACGCCTGGCCGACATCCTGACGGAGCAGGGGGTAACGTTTCGCGTGCAGGATGCAACGTTGCCCGGTCGACCCGATTTTGTGGTGGATGATTATCGCTGTGTTCTCTTTACCCACGGCTGTTTCTGGCATCAGCACAATTGTTACCTCTTTAAAGTTCCGGCAACCCGCACGGCGTTCTGGCTGGAGAAGATAGGAAAAAACGTGGTACGTGATAAGCGGGACTGCGAAAAATTGCAGTCGTTGGGATGGCGAGTCTTGATTGTCTGGGAATGCGCCCTGCGTGGGCGTGAGAAACTGGGTGACGAGGCACTGTCTGAGCGGGTTATCGAATGGATCTGCGGCGGCGGAGCCACCGCGCAGATCGACTCTCAGGGCATTCATTTACTGTAATGATTTTTCCGATGGGGTTGCGACCGCGTCCGCTTTAACAGGGAATAAGTATTTCCCCAGCGTCACCAATACCACGGCAAAAACAATGACCCCGAGTGCCAGCCACTCAATCAACGCCAGGCTTTCACCTCCCAGGCCCGTACCTAACAGAACCGCCACCACCGGGTTGACGTAGGCATAGCTGGTGGCCAAAGCCGGGCTTACATTACGAATAAGGAACATATAAGCGTTAATCGCAATAATTGAGCCGAACAGAGCGAGGTATGCCACCGCCATAAAACCGGAGAAGGTTGGCATCGTGGTCAGCTTTTCTCCACAGAGCAGCGATGCGCACATCAGCACAATACCTGCGGCTAACATTTCAATAGCACCGGCCATCATGCCAACGGGCAAGGTAATGCGTGAGCCGTACACGGAGCCAAACGCCCAGCTCATTGAACCAATCAGGATTAGTACCGCCCCCCAGGGATTACCACTTAAGTTACCCCCGCTGTTAAGCATGATGATCCCGGCGAGCCCAATTGCGATCCCTATCCATTCCAGTTTGCGTGTTTTGATGCCAAAAAAGTGGCTAAAGCACAAGGTAAACAGCGGGACGGTAGCAACCACCACCGCGGCAATGCCGGAAGGGACGTTTTGATGTTCTGCGACGGTAACGAGGCCATTGCCCACCGCCAACAGCAGGATACCAATCAGTGCAGCATTCAGGAGCGGGCGCAATGGTGGCAGCTTATGTCCGCGAATAAGTAAGAATGCGGTTAATAAAATGCCTGCAGAGAGAAAGCGCACGCCAGCCATCATCAACGGCGGCCAACTTTCAACACCAATGCGAATAACGAAGTACGTGGAACCCCAGATGATGTACAGCGCGAAGAGCGCACTGAAAAGTGGTAACAATTGCCTGAAACGCATAATCCCTCACGGTGGAAATAAAAAGGTGCAACATAGTAAACGTCAAAACTATCATGCTGGCGAGATTTATAATTGCCTGCCGTTGTTAAATATTTGTTGACCAGAAAGGTCAGTTTCAGCATGGCGTGTTTTACTTCATACTTATGACTGCAAAAAAATAATATTGAGGATTAAAATTTTGGCAGGAAGTAGCTTACTCACCTTGCTTGATGACATCGCCACGCTTCTGGACGATATCTCAGTGATGGGAAAACTGGCCGCGAAAAAAACGGCGGGTGTGCTGGGAGACGATTTGTCGCTTAACGCGCAACAGGTGTCGGGCGTGCGGGCGAACCGCGAGCTTCCGGTGGTCTGGAGTGTGGCCAAAGGATCTTTCGTCAACAAAGTTATCCTGGTGCCGCTGGCGCTATTGATCAGCGCCTTCATTCCATGGGCGATCACGCCCTTATTAATGATTGGTGGGGCATTCCTCTGTTTTGAGGGCGTGGAAAAAGTGCTTCACACTCTGGAAGCGCGAAAACACCAGGAAACACCGGAAGAACGACAGCAGCGTCTGACATCTCTTGCCGCACAGGACCCGCTGACGTTTGAGAAAGATAAAATCAAAGGGGCGGTACGTACCGACTTTATTTTATCTGCGGAGATTGTGGCCATTACGTTGGGTATTGTGGCGGATGCGCCGTTGTTGAATCAGGTACTGGTTTTGTCGGGTATTGCTTTGGTGGTGACCGTTGGCGTATATGGTCTGGTCGGTATTATTGTGAAGCTCGATGATATTGGCTACTGGCTGGCAGAAAAGCGCAGCGCACTGGCTCAGGCGCTGGGTAAGGGATTGCTGGTGGTGGCTCCCTGGCTCATGAAATCACTTTCCGTGGTTGGTACGCTGGCGATGTTTTTAGTTGGTGGCGGCATTGTGGTACATGGCATTGCACCGCTGCATCATGCGATTGAGCACGTTGCCCAGCAACAGAGTTCATTCATTGCCCTCATGCTTCCGACCCTGCTTAATCTGGTGCTCGGCTTTATTATCGGTGGGATCGTGGTAATGCTGGTAAACATGGTTGCCAGATTACGCGGAGTTTCGCACTAATTGTCGCGTGGTAGATTACGCAAAACGTCTCTTTGTCGTCTAAGGTGAAAAGGTTTCTCTTGATACAGGAGGCAGGTATGGTCTTTTCTGTCAGTGAGGAAGTCACCGCGAAAGAGGGTGGCCCACGCATGATCGTTACCGGGTATGCCAGCGGAATGGTGGAGTGCCGCTGGTATGACGGTTTTGGCGTCAAACGGGAGGCATTTCGTGAAGATGAACTGGTTCCTGGCGAACGCAGTCCGCTACGCCAGGATGCCTGAATATCACTGGCTGGCGTAACCTGGTGATCTCTCAACCATTAGTTATATTTATCATTTTGGTGAGAATTATTTACTTGTCAGGCAAAAAAATTGCAGATAAGGTTGGTTTCGCATCAGATTTCCTGGTGTAACGAATTTTCAAGTGCTTCTTGCATAAGCAAGCTTGATCCCGACCCGATAAGGGCCGGGATTTTTTTCGCCCAAAGTCAGCGATTGATCTCCGTCACGCTAAAATCATGGATATCAAGCTCGAACGCGTCGGCCAGCTCATGCCATGTATGATAATCCCGGCCATCAACGCTGACGCGATCGGGGTCATCATGGCTGCGGTGAATTTCGCTCTCGCAGATTTCGTTGATAGCTTTCAATAGCGCGTCCACATCGACGCTGACTTCACGTTTGGCCGTATCGCTGTACTCTTTCGCGGTTTTCATCCTCATACCTCTCAACCGTTAAGGATACCGGGGCACGTATCAGAATCTCTGATGCGTACAAGTTAAGTATAGACCGTCGAGAAAACCTGCAATCACGCGAGCAGGGCGCTGCCAGGAAAAGGAATTTGTTCTACACTGGCACAAAGCCACAGGAGGAAAACGATGAAGGTGAATGATCGGGTTACAGTCAAAACGGACGGCGGGCCGCGTCGGCCAGGCCGGGTACTGGCGATTGAAGAGTTTAGTGAAGGCACCATGTACCTGGTTTCTCTGGAAGACTACCCGCTCGGTATCTGGTTCTTTAATGAGTCAGGCCATCAGGATGGTATCTTTGTGGAGAAAGTGGAGTAATCCAGGTTCCAGGTGCTGATTCTGACTGGTGGCGAACCCACCAGTCAGAACGTCCTAACGCATATTCACAAAGATACCATTGGTGACGTTATCTGTGAGTCGTACAACGTGATAGATAACTTGCTTATTATGCGTCTTGATCTTTCGTTTTATATTCCCCTTATGGGATGAGACTGTCTTCGCCTTGATATTCATTTGATCGGAGATCTGTATTGTTCCCTGACCGGCCATCCACATACGTAGCATGCTGGATTCGGTGCGGCTTAATGATAGTGTTGGCAGGTTAACATCAATGACAATATCCACTTCCTTTTTCAGAATATCGCCAAGAAGTTCATCCAGTGAATCTGGTTTAATCGACTTAGAACTGATTAATAAATTTTTTCTTACTAAGAGATACTCATCAAAATGGACATTGGCAATTGCCATAAATACAATAAATAAAGTACTGGGATGTTGATTAATGATTTGCTTAATTCTCTGGCTGTTATCCGGATCGTGAATAAAGCAGTCTTCATTAATAAACACCACAGACGGCTGCAGTGAGACACAGGCGATGCTGAGTTCATCAACGCTTGAAATATCGTTGATTTCCCTTTTCTTCACCCCCCGACTTACCAGATATCCGGTCAACCCTAGCCGGGTGTAACTGCATAAATCCATAATAATCGTTGACATGGCATACCCTCACTCAATGCGTAACGATAATTCCCCTTACCTGATTATTTCATCACAACTAAACGGAATAATAACGACCCAATATGACGCTTTCGCTGTTTTCAGGCGAATTTACTATCCCGTAAAGTTGCGTATAATTTGCCAGGAAACATCTTAAAGTAAAGTAAATGTTGCGTTATGTGAGTGAGGCAAAAACAAATAAACCGCGACAGCGTTATCCTGGTGGATGTTGCCTGTATTTGAATTTAGGACAATCCTTAGTAAAACAGGATAAAAAATAAGGGTTATTATTTTGAAGGCATTTCACTGATGATGTCAGCCAACAAATTAAAAATCTCACTGAATAAACGCTCACAGAAGGGGGCAATTAATGGCATGAGCGCAGCCATTAATGAAATACCCACGGTCAGGGTGAGTGGGAAACCAATGACAAATATCGATAGCTGTGGCGCCATACGGTTTAACAAACCGAGTGCGAGGTTGAGTGTGAGCAGCAGCGTCATCACCGGCAGAGCCAGCATCAGGCCATTGAGGAAGATGAGCCCGCCCGCCCGCGCCAGTGCGAGAAAGGCATTGCTATTCACCGGATGGCCACCGATAGGCAGAGTATGGAAGGTATCCACCAACAGTGAGATAAGCCACAAGTGACCATTAAAGGTGAGGAACAACAGCATCGCCAGCAAATCTATCAGACGTGCCAGAACGGGCATATTCAGGCGGCTGCCCGGGTCGAAGAAAGTTGCGAAGGAGAGACCCATTTGCAGCCCGATGATTTCCCCGGCGGTACGCACTGCGGCAAACGCAAATTGCATGGTGAACCCTAACGCGATGCCGATCAGGATTTGCTGCATCGCCTGCCATATCGCGCCGACAGAAAAGATAGGCACGTTTACGGGAGGAAGCAGCGGCGCGATAACCATGGTAATCATCAACCCCAGCCCCAGCTTTACTCGCTTGGGGATGGCGCGTTCGCTGAGTATCGGCGCCGTTGAAATGAGCGCCAGTATGCGCAGCAGGGGCCAGAAGTAAAGATTCAGCCAGTGGAGCCAATCAACGCTGGTCACCTGCAACATAGCGTCGTTTACCCGATGATGTAGGGGATATTGCTGAACAGCGTACGCACGTAGTCGAGCAGCAAGTTAAGCATCCACGGACCGGCAACGATGATGGCAATAAAGACCGCGACAATTTTCGGAATGAAGGACAGCGTCATTTCGTTAATCTGGGTTGCCGCCTGCAGGATACTGATGATAAGACCCGTGACGAGGGCAACCAGCAACAAAGGTGCGGCAAGGGCAAGGGCAACTTTCATCGCCTCAGTGCCCATCATCATGACCGATTCAGGAGTCATTTCGCGCCTCTAACTGTAAAAGCTTTGTGCAAGCGAGCCGACAAGCAGCTGCCAGCCGTCAACCAGCACAAACAGCATCAGCTTGAATGGGAGTGCAATGGTAGCTGGTGGCACCATCATCATCCCGAGCGCCATCAGGACGCTGGCGATGACCAGATCGATTATCAGAAATGGAATAAAAATGGTAAAACCTATCTGGAATGCCGTTTTCAACTCACTGGTGACATAAGCCGGCAGCAAAATGCGCATCGGCACTGCTTCAGGTCCCTGTAACGGGCCGCTGTTTGCCAGACGGGCGAACAGGGCCAGATCGGCTTCGCGGGTCTGGCGCAGCATAAACTCACGCAACGGCTGTGCGCCTTTCTCCATGGCTTCCTGCATGGAAATCTTCTCTTCGCTGAAGGGTTGATACGCATCAACGTAGATTTTGTCGATCACCGGCGACATGATGAAGAAAGTCAAAAACAGCGCCAGTCCAAGTAAAACCTGGTTCGGCGGTGCTGACGGTGTTCCCAGCGCATTACGTAACAGACCAAAAACGATGATGATGCGGGTGAAGCTGGTCATCATCAGCAAAATAGCCGGCAGGAACGTCAGCGAGGTGATAAATACCAGCGTTTGGACGGGCAACGTCCAGCTTTGTCCGCCACCAGGCAGCGGTTGGCTAACCAGACCCGGTAGTTGGGCCAGGGCCGCAGGGCTGAAAAGCCACAGACCCGTCAGCGTGAGGGATAACAAACGGCGCATCAGGATCTCCCAGGACGCTTCAGCAAACTCTTCATCATGGCCTGGAAATCCGCAGGGGAGGCCGCTTTTTCTTCTGCACTGGCAGGTGCCGGGGGGAGGGTATGCAAAACGTTGATCTGCGACGCTGTAACGCCCAGCACCAGACGCGCGTCTTCGACCTCAACAATCACCACCCGCTCACGTGGACCTAATGAGGTACTGGCCGAAACTTTCAGTCCACGCGTACTGACGCTTTTGGGGGCAAATCCCAGGCGCTTAATCAGCCAGGCGGCTCCCAGGATCAACACAATGATCCCCAGCAGCGCGCCGCTGACCTGCACTAACGGTGAACCGGGTACAGCAGCGGGCTGAGAGACGGTGGCCTGGGTATTCATCGTTAACGGCTCAGACGGCGCATACGTTCAGATGGGGTAATAATGTCAGTAATACGGACACCGTATTTATCTGCAACTACCACAACTTCACCCTGAGCAATCAAATAACCATTGATCAGAATATCCAGCGGCTCGCCCGCCAGACCGTCCAGCGCGACGACCGAACCCTGCGTCAGGCGCAGCAGTTCTTTGATGGTCATGCGGGTGCGGCCCAATTCAACGGTCAGCTTGACCGGAATATCCATGATCAGGTCGATATCCTGCAGCGCACCGCTGACGTCGCCGCCACCTAGCTGCTGGAATACCGCATCGGCCGCACTTTTGGTGGTCGTTGTTTTTTGCTCGTTTAACGCGTCAGCCCACAGATCGTCCAATGCACCAGTGTTTTCATCGGACGGATTATTCATGTCACTCATTTGGGCTGTTCCTCATTCAGCGAATTCAAAATCGGGTTTATCAAATGTTCTACGCGTAACGCATACTGACCATTTACGGTGCCATATTGGCTGGTCAGCACAGGTACGCCGTCCACATGAGCAATAATGCGGTCGGGTTTTTCAATCGGCAGTACATCGCCGGGTTTCAGCTTCAAAATCTGGGACAGCCGCAACGGAATGTCAGCAAAGTTTGCTACCAGTTCCAGCTCAGAATGCTGAACCTGACGCACCAGATTATTGCGCCAGTTCTGATCTTCATTACGCGAGTTTTCCAGCGGTGGGTTTACCAGCAGTTCGCGCAACGGTTCAATCATGCTGAATGGCAGACAGATGTTAAATTCACCGGTCAGGTTGCCGATTTCAACGTGGAATGGGGTGTTCACCACGATGTCGTTCGGGGAAGTGGTGATATTGGTAAACTTCACCTGCATCTCGGAACGGACATATTCCACTTCCAGCGGGTTGATAGCCTTCCACGCGTCGCTGTAGCTTTCCAGCGCCAGTTTCAGCATGCGGTTGATCACGCGTTGTTCAGTGTGCGTAAATTCACGGCCTTCGACTTTCGTCGGGAAACGACCATCACCGCCGAACAGGTTATCAACGGCGATAAACACCAGACTCGGTGAGAACACCACCAGACCTGTCCCGCGTAGCGGTTTCAGGTGGATTAAGTTCAGGTTGGTCGGAACCGGTAAGTTACGCGCAAACTCGTGGTATGGCTGGATACGGATCGCGCCCACGGTAATATCCGGGCTGCGGCGTAGCAGGTTAAATAACCCCATACGGAACTGGCGCGCAAAGCGTTCGTTAATGATCTCCAGCGCCTGCAAACGCTCACGAACGACGCGGCGCTGAGTGTTGGGATCATAAGGACGAATATCGCTTTCTTTTGCGATACCGGAAATGGGTTCGTCTTTAGTTTCGCTATCGCCGTTAAGCAATGCGTCGATTTCAGCCTGAGAAAGAATACTGTCGCCCATGTCTTTACCGCAGAATAAAAGCTGTATAAAGAACGTCGGTGACAACCTGTTTCGGCTGCCCGACAACGAGCGGAGTCGCGAGCGTCTCTTTGATAGCGGCAATCAGTTGCTGTTTGCCTTCTTCTGTTGCGAGCGTGGCGGCGTTCTGGCGAGAGAACAATAACAGCAGACGGCTGCGCACTTCTGGCAGATATTCGTTAAGACGCGAGCGTGTCGCCTCGTCCTTCATGCGCAGAGTGATACCGATATACAGCACGCGATCCGCATCACCTAAATTGACGGTAAACGTATCCAGTGCAAAGAACACTGGGGCTGGTGGTGGAGCCGGTTCCGCTTTTACGCTGGCGGACGGCTGCTGTTGCATGCGCCAGTAGCTATAGCCCGCAGTAGCGAGGGCGGCGAGCGTAATTAACACCAGCAGAGGGATCCAAATAGCGCGTTTACTCTTTTTGTTAATCGCGGAGTCAGTCATCAGATACGGGCTTCCTGTTTCGGTACAGCTTATAGGCTGATTATCCCGTGTCCTGACCACGACAAAGCGTGGAAAAGACGCGGATAATCATGCTACCTCTGGCGTTAGGCGAAGATGTCTACTGCACCATCACCGCGAGCCGCGGCTTGCAGTGCTGCAGGTGTGGCCAGAACAGCATCATCTTCGGGAGCAAAAATATCTTGTCCATGCGCACGCCCAGCCTGTTGTTGCTGTGAAGACGACTGTTGCTGACCCGCGAAGCTTTCGCTACTGATACTGCTTTGCCCCAGTTGGATCCCGCTTTCAGCCAACTGCGTGCGCAGCATGGGTAATGCCGCTTCCAGCGCCGCGCGAACGTGGCTATGAGGCGAGACCATCTGCAGTTGCGCCATGTTGTCATCGAGCTTGAGGGAAATCTGCACTTGCCCCAGATCCTGCGGATGCAAGCGCAGTTCCGCACTTTGCTGACCCTGACGGGTGAACAGCGTGACGTGCTGACTCAGTGATTGCTGCCATTCATGGCTTCCCAGCGGGGCGCTCAATACCGGTGCCGCGGCAGTTGGTAACGGCTGCGCATGTGTCTGTGTGCCAGCCAGCGGAGCTATTGTTGCGCCAACACTGGTTGGGGACGGTGAACTTTCAATCTCCGCACGCGTGGCTGCCGCTGCGGTTAATGGGGTTAAACCCGCATTGTTGGTCTGATCCGCGCCACTGGCATACATCGCGGCATCTGCTTTACCTTTTTTCCCTTCACCGGTCAGTAATTCACTGGCGCTATCGGCGGTCGTGTTGGCGGTATTACCACGTAACAGCACCGACAGCGTCGCATCCGCCGGGGCTGGAGTAGCATCAACCGCCGGAGTGGTTACCTGTTGCCCCGGTAGCATAGCGAAAAGCGCACTCAGGTTAGCGAGATCGTCATCGCTCAGACGGGCTATTTTTTCATCCTGCTGTGCGGTTTTGCCCAGTGTCGTCAGGGCATTAACCTTCAGTGAGGGCGTGAGCGCAGACAGCAACTGTTGTGCATCAGTCAGGTCGGCTAGCGACGCCTCGGTTTGGACCTCTTTTTGTGCCAGCAGATCGGCTAATTTTACCGTCTGCGCGGTATCACCATTCTTTTGCAATAACCCTTTTTGCAGTTTGCTACCAGCCGCCTGTAAATCGGCCAGCGATAGCGGGGCGTCTTTACCCTGTGCATCGCCTGCACCTAGTGCACCTGCCAGCAACGCTAAAAAATCCTCAGGGGAATCTACCGCTTTGCCTGACTGAAGACCTGCGGCTACGTCGGTGTCGGTGGTAATCAGTTGGGGTAAAGTAATCATTCGGGTTTCCTCATAGCTGCACGCTGAGCAAATTCATCCATTTTTTTCTGATCCAGACGGTTTTCAGCCAGTAAAGCGGCTGTGGTTTGCCTGTCCTGCAGAGTCTGCCATGCCTGCAGTCGCTGCTTTTTATCGCGCCAACTGCTCAACGCCTGGTCTACTTTCTGCGTCCATTGGTTGAGTTGTTGGCGATGTTGCTCAATCGCTTTTTCCAGCGTCTGAATAAATTGTTGATAGTTAATCCAGCGATTACTGGTAATACCCTGACCCATATCGCTATTAAGGTTGTTGCGATATTCATGCTGATAATCGATCAGCATCTTCAACTGCTCTTCCGCCTGCTGACATCCGCGGCGCATCTCGCCTAATAAGATTGCCGCATCATCGACTTCTTTTTCAGCCAGGTCTTTAAGTGTTGCCAGCGCACCATGTTGTGCCATGACCTATGCTCTCCTGCTTAATCACACACCAGGGAAAATCAGATCCAAAGCCTGCAGGGAGTCTTCCCAGTCGGCTCGTTCAAAGATGCCTTGCTGTAAAAATGCTTCCAGCTGTGGCCATAAGGCAATGGCTTTATCCAACATGGGATCGCTGCCTTTGGCGTAGGCGCCTACGCTGACCAGATCGCGGTTACGCTGGAAACTGGACAGTAGCTGCTTAAAGTTGCGTACCCGCGCATAATGTTTCTCGCTGATTAAGGCGGTCATTGCGCGGCTGATTGAGGCTTCAATATCAATGGCTGGGTAGTGACCCGCTTCTGCCAGATGACGGGACAGGACTATGTGGCCGTCGAGAATGGCGCGGGCGGAGTCAGCAATAGGGTCCTGTTGGTCATCGCCTTCGGTCAGTACGGTATAAAATGCGGTCACGGAACCGCCGCCATGAATACCGTTGCCGGCCCGTTCAACCAGTGCGGGTAATTTAGCAAACACCGACGGCGGATAGCCTTTCGTTGCCGGAGGTTCGCCGATCGCCAGTGCAATTTCACGCTGCGCCATCGCATAACGGGTGAGGGAATCCATAATCAGCAGCACGTGCTGACCGCGGTCGCGAAAATCTTCGGCGATGCGCGTGGCGTAGGCGGCACCCTGCATACGCAACAGCGGGGAAACGTCCGCCGGGGCGGCAATCACTACCGAGCGTGCACGTCCCTCGGCGCCAAGAATATTTTCAATAAAATCTTTAACTTCGCGTCCACGCTCGCCAATCAGACCGACAACAATGACGTCAGCCTGGGTATAGCGTGCCATCATGCCGAGCAGAACGCTTTTACCCACACCGGAACCGGCGAAAAGACCCATTCGCTGACCGCGACCGACGGTTAACAGCGCATTGATAGGCCGTACGCCAGTATCCAGCACGTGTTCAATCGGGGTTCGTTGCAGGGGGTTAAACGGCGGTGTGATTAGTGCCCCTGTTTCCGTGGTGTCGGGAGCAGGCAGCCCATCAAGCGGCTTCCCGCTGCCATCGAGCACACGCCCCAGCAGGGCAGGGCCCAGCGGTAATTGTTTCCCGCTTTGCAGCCCTTCGCCGGCGATGTTTTTCGCGTAAACGCGCGCACCTGGCAGCACGCCTTCGACCTCTTCGAGCGGCATCAGAAACAGGCGTTGACCATTAAAGCCAACCACTTCGCTTTCAACTTCCTGGGTTTCGTTGCCATCCTGACGCTCAATAACGCAGGTGGCACCCAACGGTAACTGCAGGCCCGTGGCTTCAAGGACCAGCCCGGTGGCGCGGGTAAGACGCCCGTAACGGCGCACCGCAGGCAGCAGCGACATTTTCTCTTCGAAGTTGTCCAGCGTGTTGAGCCAGCGAGTCAGGCGAGTGGTCATTACACGACTCCCGGCGCTGCCAGACGGCAGAGCTCTTGCCAGCGGGTGGCAACACTGGCGTCCAGATCGCCTTCGTCAGCAGAGACCTTACAGCCACCATGATGCAGCGTTGGATCGCCGCGCAGTCGCCAGCCGTGCAGGCTGAGGGTCGCCCCCAGCATCTCTTCCACTCGTTGCAGATCGTCCGGATGGACGCGCAACTGCGGTTTACCGCTAAACAGCGGTTCCTGTTGCAACAGTTGTTGGATTTGCTTAATGAGTGCAGCATTATCCACGATGGGTGTCTGGCCGATAACCTGGCGCGCCGCTTCCAGTGCCATTTGCATCAGGCGCGATGCAATGACGCTGTCCAGGGCATCCAGTGTATTCTGAAACTCACTGACCAGTTGCTGCATGCGGGCATGAATCGGCGCATGTTGGGCGCGAGCCTGGTTCTGGCCTTGTTCCAGTCCCTGGGCCAGTCCGTCCTGATAACCTTGTTCGTGTCCTTTTTGCCGACCTTCAGCCAGGCCGGCGTTATACCCTTGCTCATGGGCCTGGAGCTGCAGTTGTGCCAACTGCTGCTCAAGCTGTTGTTCAGCAGATAGCTGTGGCTCTTCTGTCTCGTCGGACGGCTGATCGTCGGTATGATCGGCCAGTACGAACTCCGCCATTGGCGGAGCGAGGTCGTCAGGCGTCCAGACTTTCCATGGCAGATCGTTAGACATAGGTATCCTCGCCGCTGCCGATCACCATCTCGCCGGTTTCGGCCAGACGACGTACGATAAGCAGAATCGCTTTCTGTTCGTTTTCCACCTGCGACAAACGTACCGGACCGCGGTTGGCAAGGTCGTCGCGCAGGATATCGGCGGCACGCTGCGACATGTTGCGCAGGAACTTCTCGCGCAATGGTTGCTCGGCACCTTTCAGGGCTATCAGCAGCGATTCGGAATCCACTTCCTGCAACAGACGCTGGATGCTGCGATCGTCGACATCCACCAGATTTTCGAACAGGAACATCTCGTCGATAATTTTCTGCGCCAGCTCGCCGTCGAATTCGCGCACTGCGGTAATAACCGCTTCTTCCTGCTGCGTCTTCATCAGGTTGATAATTTCTGCTGCTGTTCTCACGCCGCCCATTTTGCTGCGCTTGAGGTTCTGACCGTCGAGCAATCCGTTCAGCACTTCGGTCAGTTCTGCCAGCGCGGCAGGCTGTACGCCGCCGAAAGTAGCAATACGCAGCATGACATCGTGGCGTAAACGCTCGTCGAACAGCGCCAGAATATCGGCCGCCTGGCCCCGTTTGAGGTGAACCAGAATGGTAGCGATAATCTGCGGGTGCTCGTCGCGAATAAGATCGGCGGCGCTCTGTGGCTCCATAAAGTTGAGCGTTTCAATGCCGCTGGTGGTATCGCGGGTTTCCAGAATGTCTTCCAGCAGGCTGGAGGCACGTTCTTCGCCCAACGCTTTTACCAGCACGGAGCGCAGGTATTCGTTGGCGTTGATGTTCAGTGCGGCAAACTGCTCGGCTTCTTGTTCAAATTCGGCCAGAACCTCCGTCAACTGCTTGTTGGAAATCTGACGCACGTTAGCCATTGCCGTACTGAGGGTCTGCACTTCGCGCGTGGAAAGGTGCTTAAAGACCTCCGCCGCGCGATCTTCGCCAATGGTCATCAATAAGATGACGCTTTTATCGGTGCCGCTAAGATTACTCATGTTCGTTATTTATCCACTGGCGAATGACCAGCGCCACGACGCGCGGATCGTTATCAGACATTTCACGGATACGCTGGCTCATGACTTCAGCACCCAGACGCTGGTTGTTACGGCGCTGCTGGGTCTGCTCGTCTTTGCTGAGGCGAACTTCAACCGCTTCTTCCGTTTCCTGGCGAATACGTGTTTGTTCTTGAGCGGCTTTGACCTCTTCGCTGCGACGCATCAACTGCGGACGCACCGCTTTACGCCACAGGATCCAGGCCACCAGCAGAACCAATAACCAACGACCGGCCACCATCAGCTGTTCAATAAAGGACTGCTGTTGCCAGAACGGAAGCTCTCCACCCGTGTCATCACTTGCGGTGAAGGGTGAGTTCACGACATTCAGGGTATCGCCGCGTTTTTCAGAGAAGCCCATGGCCTCGCGGGTCAGGTCCTCAATTTGTTTCATTTGGTCAGCGGTTAATGGCAGCGGTTTGCCATCCGGTAACGTTTTATAGTTGACCACTACCGCCACTGACAGGCGCTGTACATCACCCACATTCATCTTGGTGTGACGAATGGTACGGTCAACTTCATAGTTGCTGGTTTCGTTACGCTGCGTACTGCGCGGGCCGGCATTGGCGTTATTCGCCGTTTGCGTGGTTTGCGCATTCTGCGCATTTTGCTGATTTGCCGGTGGCGTATTAATCGGGGCTGTATTCGCCGGGGCGGGCTGGTTAGACAGTGCGCCCGGTACGCCGCCAGGCGCTCCGCTTCCTATCTGTTCGCTGACGTTAAGCTGGCGTGAACGCAGAACAGCCTGTGAGTCGTCGCCATTTGGGCTGTACTTTTCTTCGGTTTGCTCTTTGTTGGCGAAATCCAGCTGTGCAGTAACCTGCGCATGTACGTTGCCGTTACCGACAATTGGCGACAGGATTGATTCAATACGACGCTGAACGCGACTTTCAACATCGCTGGCATATTTCAGTTGCGCATCGTTCAGGTCGCGGCTGCTGGTGTTCGACTGGGTTAACAGATGTCCTGCCTGATCGACCAGCGTCACGTTGCCCGGCGGCAAGCCTGCGACAGCGCTGGAGACCAGATGCGTTACCGCGCTAATCTGACCTTCGTCCAGTGCTCGACCCGGTTCCAGGTTTACCGTGACGGAGGCAGAAGGGGCCTTTTGTTCACGTACGAACAGTGACGGCTTGGGCATCGCAAGATGGACACGGGCGCGTTTTACCGGTCCCAGTGTTTCAATGGTACGGGCTAATTCACCTTCCAGCGCTCGCTGGTAATTGACCTGCTCGCTAAACTGGCTGATACCAAACTTTTCCTGGTCCAGTAACTCAAAGCCTACCGCGCCACCTTTCGGCAGCCCTTGCTGTGCCAGACGTAAACGCAGTTCGTGAACTTTATCTGCAGGGACTTCAATGGCACCGCTTCCCTCAGTGAAACGATAAGGAACGTTCATCTGCGTCAGCTGCGTGACAATCGCGCCACCGTCCTGATCGGATAGGTTGCTGAACAGTGTGCGGTAGTCAGGTGTTTTGGCCCACAGGACCATCGCAACGATGATAGCGACGGCAGCGGCACCAGCCACAATCAGAGGGATTTTGGGATTCGCGCGCAGGCGATTTAACCACTCGAGAGGTTTCAGTTGGGTTGCAGTCGATGCTGTCGCACTCATCTCGCACCTCGTGGCTTATCGTGGACGGCGTTTTTTGCAAAGTGGAACAAGACTCACTCCCGGGTCAGCAAACTCGAAAAATTGACGGTCTCATTATTTGCGGTTTCGAATTTTTCTATGCGTTAAAAACCGAGGTTTTTTATCGTTATTTAGCGCCTTTATCTTATTGACGAACTGGTAATCTCTGCTAAGTAAAAAATCATCCAGGGGATCAGAATGTCGGCAATACAGGGGATTGAAGGGGTTATCAGCCAGCTACAGGCCACGGCGATGTCAGCAAAAATGCAGGATGTGCAGCCACAATCGACCGTGAGTTTTGCCGGTCAGCTGCACGCGGCATTGGACAGAATCAGCGAGGTGCAAACCGCCTCTCGCGTTCAGGCTGAAAAATTTACCCTGGGTGAACCAGGCATTGCGCTAAATGACGTGATGACTGATATGCAGAAAGCGTCGGTTTCGATGCAGATGGGCATTCAGGTGCGTAACAAACTGGTATCAGCCTACCAGGAAGTGATGTCGATGCAGGTGTAGGTGTAACGTGCAAAGAATGTTTGCCGGATAAGCGCAGCGCTATCCGGCTTACACTTATTTTTGAATCAGATAGCGAATAGTTGGCCCATCCTGCTGAATATCCAGCACCGTATACCCATGGTTACGCGCATCCAGCGGAATATTGTTGATTGACTGCGGGCAATCGCTGACCACTTCCAGAATTTCACCTTTCTTCAATTGCGGCATCGCTTCCAGTGTGGCAACAGCCGGGTAGGGACATGGTTCACCGACCATGTCGAGGCGATAATCAGGGACGATATTTTTCATGCGGATTCCTTAGCAGGCGTCAGCCCGGCGCGGCGGAAGAAACGTTTTTCCCAACCGATGATGAGCATCAATGCGATAAACAACAGCAGATAAGTCACCAGTAGCCCGCCGAGCGGCCCAAAGGTGTCGAGCAGATTCACTTTATCCCAGCGAGTGGCCAGGGCAGGGGCAAAGTCATCCCAGTAGTACGCCAGAATGGTCGAACCGATAACGTTACCCAGTCCCACCCACCAGTAATGTACCTGGCCCTCAACCGCACGGTACATCCAGCCGGTCTCACACCCGCCCGCTAGCACGATACCGAAACCAAACAGTAAGCCGCCGATCACTGCATTTGGACCGGCCCACATAATCTTCGGCTCAACGCCCAGTTGTACATAGCTAAAGATACCAATGGCGCTCACCGCCATCCCGAAGATGATGGCTTTTGCCATATGGGTACGCCCGGAAATCCACAGATCGCGGAAGGCTGAGGTAAAGCAGATTTGCGCCCGTTCAATCAGCAGGCCGAACCCAACGCCAAACAACATGGCCAGACCCAGCTTCGGCTTGTCCATTGCGGTCAGTAGCGCCCAGCCGATCATGCCGATAAATACCAGCATACCGAGGCGGAAACGACGACGCGCTTGTTCCGGTTTTTGCGTCAGCGGGGAGGCGGCGGAAACTTTCTGCATTTTGACCGGAATACGAAACATTGGCAGCAGGGTAAAGCGGGCGCCAAACCATGAGCCCATTGCCGTCGCCAGCGCGAAGAACCAGGCATGCAGCGAGAACTGTGGAATGCCGGTAAAAAACGCGGCCAGGTTACAGCCCATTGCCAGACGGGCGCCGAAACCGGCGATCATCCCGCCGACCACCGCCTGCAGAATACGGATCCGACTGCGTGGCATGCGTAATTTGACGTTGTTGGCCCACAGTGCGGCAGCGAAACAGCCACCGAACATACCGAGGATCATCATCCCGTCGATACGGGTCAGGGGCGAGCCTTCGAGGTGGATCAGTTTATAGTATCCCCACTCTTCGGCGTGCACGCCAAACAGTTGCAGGATTTGCCCACCCCAGCGGGTAAATTCGCCGGTAACGGCCCAGAAGGTTCCCGTAATGCCGAAATAGTAAGTGGAGAGAATACCCGCTGCGATAACCGCAGGGGCAGGGGCCCAAAATTTAATTAACCAGGCCTGTTTGAAGTGTTGCCATGACATGCGTTGTGCCTCTGAACTCAGAAGGTATGTAACAAGAAGCGTGAATATTACACCTGTCAGAATTTTTGACTATGAGTAATAAGAGGTAACACCGTCTGGATCAATCTTTCTCCGGGCAGCCGAAAGGCTGGCGACATCAGGGCTTTAATGCCACAATCCCCTTTTCTTCGCATGCAGGATGAATGATGAAAAAATTAGCAATTGTGGGTGCATTGTTGGTGCTTGCCGGCTGCGCCGAGGTACAACATTATAATGACGTGGTGAAAACACCAGCCCCTGCCGGTTTGGCAGGATACTGGCAGTCGAAAGGTCCGCAGCGCGCGCTGGTGAGCCCGGAAGCGATCGCCAGTCTGATTGTCACCAAAGAGGGGGATACGCTGGATTGCCGTCAGTGGCAGCGAGTGATTGCCGTCCCCGGAAAATTGACCATGCTCTCTGGTGATCTCACCAACGTGACGGTGAAACGCGAGCTGTATGAAATTGATCGCGATGGCAATACGCTGGATTATGACGGTATGACGCTGCAACGGGTAGATCGCCCGACGCTGGAGTGTGCCGAGGTGTTAAAGAAAACGCCGTTAGCCACACCACTGCCATAAGCGTTGCGCCCCGGTAGCCTGTCGCCACCGGGGTTAAGTGCTACAACACGTCTTCAATCACCCACACACTAACGCTACCACCGTTACAATAAAACGTCGCCACGCCGTTTTCATCAGTCACTACGCTTTCCTCGCGATTCCCCAGATAATCACGCCAGGTTTTATTGCCGTAATTTGCGCCAAGCGCGATGCTCTTTTCACCGTCATCGCCATTGGACAGCACGACGACGCACCCGGGATCATCATCCGTACCGCTGCGACTAAAGGCTATACAATTGGGATGATCAAAATAGAGCGTCTGTACGCCGTGGGCGAAGCGTTGGCGGGCCAGGATCAATTCATCAAGTTGTTCAATAATCGGCATATCGATGGTGTAGGTTTCGCCATCACCGCCAGTATCTTCATAATGTGCACCGTAGAGATCGGGATAGAATACCGACGGCACGCCGTTTTCGCGCAGCAGGATCAGTGCGTAGGCCAGCGGTTTAAACCATGCATCGACCGGGGCTTCCAGCGCCTGTAGCGGCTGGGTGTCATGGTTCGCAACCAGCGTCACCGCATGAAAGGGATCGGCCTCCACCAGCGTATCGGTGAAAATCTGGCTCATGTCATAATCGCGCCCCTGGCGGGATGCTTCGTGAAACTTCATTTGCAAAGGGGCATCAAACAGCATGGTTTTCCCCTCGACCTGGTTAATATAGGTTTGCAGTTTATCGACCTCATGGGACCAATATTCCGCCACGATAAACAGCGGCTTCGGGGCGACTTCCTGGACGTGCTCGATCCACTCTTTATAGAACCACGCCGGGATATGTTTGACGGCATCCAGGCGAAAACCATCGCAATGGGTTTGATCCATCACCCAGCGTGCCCAGTATTTGAGCTCTTCGGTGACGGCATGATTGCGAAAATCGATATTTTCGCCCATCAGGTAGTCAAAGTTGCCCAGTTCGTCATCGACCTGGTCGTTCCAGCCTTCGCCGGTATAATCATTAACGATCTTAAAAATGCCGTCCTCGGTGGGATTTTCAATATGATCGATGCCGCTGAAGCATTTGTAATCCCAAATGAATTGAGAGTACTGACCCGCACGGGCGGGGAAGGTGTAGCGGGTCCAGGCCTCGCATGCGACGATCTGATCGTCAATCTGCGTGCGGTCATCGGCGTTGACGCGCTGAACCTGAATGTGCTCTTTCTCATCCGCACCCATTTTATGGTTGACCACCACATCCAGCAGTACCGCGATATCGTTGTGCTTTAACGCGTCAATTGCCGCCAGTAACTGATTTTTATCGCCGTATTTGGTGGCAATAGTACCTTTCTGGTCGAATTCGCCTAAATCAAACAGATCGTAGGAGTCATAGCCAACGGAGTACCCGCCGGACGCACCTTTATAGGCGGGAGGCAGCCATACCATATTGATGCCGATATCGTTAAGTCCATCCGCGCGTGCGGCGAGTTCCGGCCAGAGCTGGCCGCCATCAGGGTAATACCAGTGGAAGTACTGCAATAGGGTGGGATTTTTCATCTTCCGTGCTCCAGAAGCCGTTTGGCCGACCTCTGGAGTATGGAAGATTATTCAGACGTAACGGGAAATTATTGTGGGGCAGTTGGGGCGTCGGGAACCAGTAACATACCAGAAAGCCGGCCGTAGGCGTTATTTAGCGTCTTCTGGCGGGTTGACTGACCGATCAGTGTGCTGAGTTCATCCAGACGCTGCTGCAGTAATGCTTTGAGTAACTGTTCGTTATCCAGCGTCTGTTTAATATACCCGGCAATCAAATCCTGAACGCTTCGCGTAATGCCTGATGGAGTTTGTTCTTCCATGACCACTTCAATACTTTGCAGATAGGTAACTTCCTGTTCCAGTAAAAGGTCCCATTCACCTCGCTGTGCCAGTTCCAGCAGCGAGTGACTGAGCAGCGCAATGCGCTGCCAACGGTTGATAAACTCCACGGCTGAGGTCATTAACGGGACTCCTGGGACGACGCTTTTGGTGAGATCTGTTTCCAGGCATCCGCAATGTTTCCGAGTAACCCTTCGACTTCTTCAATCGCCTGACAATCATTACGCAAATTCGCTTGCAGCAGACGGCGGATCATATAGTCATACAGCGATGACAGATTAGTGGCGATTTCACCACCATTTTCCTGATCCAGGCCCGCTTTAAGACCATTATCAATAATGTTAATAGCTTTGCTGAGGGCTTCACCCTTGGCGACAATATCGCCCTGTTGCATAAACAGGCGAGCGCGCACCAGGGCGCTGTTCGCGCCATCAAACAACATTTCGATCAGCTGATGCGGGTTGGCGCTCATTACGGCGCTCTCCACACTGACCTGTGCATAGGCTTTGGTACCGCTCGCGGTATACATGCTTACCTCGTGTTATCAGGATTTATTCATCGCAGTAAATTGCTGACCCAGATAGGTACTGGTGTTATTCAGCTTGCTCATCATGCTATCCAGCTGGGTAAACTGGGCGGTGTAACGCGCAACCATGTCGTCGATACTGGCGCTCACGGACAGGTACTGTTTGGTCAGTTTTTTCAGCGTGGCATTAATCGTGTCTTGCGCATTGTCGATAATGCCGTCATCAGCCAGATAACTTTTCACTTCAGCGGCAATTTTGGTGGTAATACCGGTTTCTTTACCGTCGCCCGCCAACAGTTCACGTACTGAAGCGGTGTTTTCATCCAGCGCTTTTTTCAGCTTGGTATCATCGATGGTCATCTTGCCGGTTTTGCCATCTTGTTTGATGCCAATTTCATTCAGGGTTTTAAAGGCACCGTCAGTACCAGAGTTGGCAAACTGTGCGCGAATACCGGTCTGAATGGTACGTACCACGCTATCGCCCACCAGTGCGCCGTTATCTTTATCCTGACCTTCAGCCCCTGCATCAACCGCTTTATACTTGGTCAGCGTATTGAAGGTATCAATCAGCGAGTTATAAGCATCAACCCAGCCTTTAATGGCTTCTGTCGCTTTGTCATTGCTTTTGGTCACGGTCACGCGCGCATCAGTGACCTTTTTGGTCAGTTCCAGCGTGACGCCCTGCGGCGCATCGGTCACTTTATTGCTCTGGCGCTCAATCGGGATCCCGTTCATGGTTAATTGCGAGTTTTGCGCTTTAACCAGCTCGGTCATTTTTCCGGTACCGGCCGTGCTGTCGTAGGCCAGCAGATCGCTAAGCTTGCTGTCGCCGTCTACCGAGATGGTCATCTTACTGTCCATACCTTCGGCGGCGGTCAGTACCAGTTTAAACTCGCCGTCTTTCACCTTGACGATACTGGCAGAGATACCGCTATCGGTATCGTTTATCGCCTTACTGATATCGTCCAGCGTGGTTTTGTCCTGCGACAGTTTAATTTCAAGCGGCTCTTTGCGGCCCGGCTGCTCAATTTTGATGGTACGGGTGGCAGAGCCGTCACCGAGAGCGTCTTTGCTTGAGCCAACCGTTGCAGTACTTAAAGATTGTGCCTGCGCCAACTGCGTAACGCTGATGGTATAAATACCTGGAGCCGCGCCGGCTTCCGTGGTGACTTTCAGATCTTCGGTACTGCTGGTTACATTACTGCTTCTGAACAGTTCCGGTTTATTTAATGCCGTATTGGCCGTCTGGAATTTTTCCAGCGCACTCTTTAACGTACCGTAGGCCGTCAGGCGGGCGGTATTATCGGTCTGTTGCTGAGTAATTGGATTTAAACGTTTTTTCTCAGCAATAGTCAGGTTGTTTAGCAACGTGTCCAGTGGTAAGCCTGAGCCTACGCCCAATGATGTAAATGAAGCCATGCCCGATTCCTTGTGATTGCAAACAATTGTTATGCGGGTTATCGGCAATCTGCGCGCAAAGTTTAATGATAGTTTGGTGAAAATAATGCGCAGAATAGTGGTGCATATAGAGGGTATTT
The DNA here is from genome assembly GCF_028069825.1 of Citrobacter sp. Igbk 14. NCBI lineage: Bacteria > Pseudomonadati > Pseudomonadota > Gammaproteobacteria > Enterobacterales > Enterobacteriaceae > Citrobacter > Citrobacter sp. Igbk 14. The sequence goes on along the minus strand of NZ_JANEWM010000061.1, from coordinate 1,652 downwards.
CGCGGGCTAAGAAAAAAAACGACGGAAACTAAAAATTTTCTAAAGTTCGAATTTACGGTGCCGATACATGGGTTACGGTCAGAAACCGTGGGCAACAGCCCAATAACATCGAGTTGTAATTGATAAGGAAAAGATCATGGCACAAGTCATCAATACAAACAGCCTGTCGCTGTTGACCCAAAACAACCTGAACAAATCTCAGTCTGCACTGGGCTCCGCTATCGAACGTCTGTCTTCCGGTCTGCGAATCAACAGCGCGAAAGATGATGCTGCTGGCCAGGCGATTGCTAACCGTTTCACCTCTAACATCAAAGGCCTGACTCAGGCGTCCCGTAACGCTAACGACGGTATCTCTGTTGCCCAGACCACTGAAGGTGCGCTGTCTGAAATCAACAACAACCTGCAGCGTGTTCGTGAACTGTCTGTACAGGCCGCTAACGGTTCTAACTCTGGCTCTGACCTGAAATCTATTCAGGATGAAATCGATCAGCGCCTGGCAGAAATCAACCGTGTCTCAGAGCAGACTGATTTTAACGGCAAAAAAGTGTTAAACCAGAATAGCCAATTGACTATTCAGGTGGGTGCAAAAGATGGTGAAACCATCACTATTGATTTGAAAAAAATTGATAGCACTACTTTAGGTCTTGATAATTTTGATATCAGTAAAGTTGCAACGCCTGTTACAACTGCCAAGGGTGCACTTCCTATCGCTAATGCTACCTTTACCGCAAGTGGTGGTACGCCGGGTACTGCGGCTACTACTTTGTATGAGGATGGTAAGGGTGGTATGTGGGCAGTTGGCGGTACTGATTATTACAAAGCTACCGTTGATTCGAAAACTGGCACTGTGAATTATGATGTAAGCAACAAATCTACTAAAGGTGCTATCGATACTGCTGCCGGTGCTGTTGGTAACCCTGTTAATACGATTGATACTGAGTTTGCTGTTAATACGAAAGCAGGTGAGAAAATTCTTTCTTATCAAGACCCTGCTGCGCCTGGCACGACTAAATATATTGGTCAGGATGATAAAGGTAACTTTTTTGATGTTAAGTTTGACAATAATACCAAGAAAGTATCAGTAGACACTGCAGCAGCAACCACAGCTCCCGCGGGTATTACCGCAAATCCTTTAGCTAAGGTAGATGACGCGCTGAAAATGGTTGACGAGTTCCGTAGCTCCCTGGGTGCGGTGCAGAACCGTTTTGAATCTGCAGTGACCAACCTGGGTAACACTGTTAACAACCTGTCTTCTGCTCGTAGCCGTATCGAAGACTCCGACTACGCGACCGAAGTGTCTAACATGTCTCGTGCACAGATCCTGCAGCAGGCAGGCACATCTGTTCTGGCACAGGCTAACCAGACCACGCAAAACGTCCTCTCTTTACTGCGTTAATCCACCGATTGGGTTACATAGTAGTCAGAGACAATAAAGGCAGCGAAAGCTGCCTTTTTTCTATACTGGAGTCTGAAGAATGCAAGAAATTACCGTTACTGAACCCCATTTTGTGACTACGTTTCAGTGCACTGGCACGCAATGTCGCGATCATTGCTGTAAAAGCTGGAATATACATCTGGATAAGGCACGGTGAATAAGTATGTCTCCAGTAAAAATGAGAATATTAGAAATATTGCTAAAGAGAGTATTATTC
>NZ_JANEWM010000060.1:0-26066 GCF_028069825.1 Citrobacter sp. Igbk 14 | reverse complement strand
TGCTTAATCTTATTTAGATAATTCTTTTTTGATTTCTTCTTTTATTTTGCTTAATTCACTTTGCGGATGTTTTTTGCAAAGTTCAACGGTCAGAGGCACAGCTGTAGTGATGGTTTCGTTATAGTCTACGAAGTCACCGCCTTTGAAGTCTTCGTCTTCATTCAGCACCCAGAAAGCAACCGGAGCCATAGTTTGCGGGTTCAAATCAATAAACTCCTGGCAGCTCATGCCTTTCGGAGTGACTTCAGTTTTAGCGTTATCAGTTGCTGCATTGACGCTTACACTGGTTAACAGCGCTGCGACCAGGATGCCTGCTGTAGAAAGGGAGAATTTATTCATTGTAGTACTCCATTTATAATCCAGATAATATCTACACTTGCGCTTTAAACCGTTAATGTAGTTCGCAAAAAATAATACTCCCACCGTCAGAAGAATAAAGATTACGGTCATCGATATGGCTGAAATTTATATTTCACATTACTGATTCTGATGTCTGATAAGAAATGTTGCACACAATGTGATCGTTACGACGAAATCAGCAGATTCATCCCTCACTTACCCTACCGTTGCACCAAAACTGAACTACGCTGCACAAATGTTGATCATTAGTTAATGAAAATTGATATTTTTTAACAAGAAGCCCCGACGCAGCGCTGTCGCTGACCTGGCACGCGTCCTGCATTGTTAATCCGGTAACAGTGAAGCGGTATCTGACAAACAACTAACAGCGAGATGGTAATGACATCAAAACCTGAGTTATTTGCCCGCATAGAACAGACCTTTAGCCAGCTAACGCCCAGCGAAAAGCGCGTTGCCGGTTGGTTGTTAGCGCACGCTGCACAGATCCCTTTTGAAACGGCAGACGGCATCGCAAAAGCAGCAGGAACCAGTGGCATTACCGTCGGGCGTTACCTGCGTAAACTCGGTTTTCGTAACCTGGAAGATGCGAAAGCCAGCCTGCGTGAAATACCCGCTATTCCCTATCAGCCCTGGGGAATGAACGAGCGCCTGGACTCCTGGCACCAGCAGCAAAATCTACCTGACCGCGTACAACAGTCGCTGCTGCTGGAAATTGACGCTATCACCCACGTCTACCAACTGGCGCAAAGCGAGACATTTTTACGTATTGCGCAGCAATTAGCGCAGGCAGAAGCCGTTTATATTCTCGGTATCCAGTCCACCCGCGGGATCGCCAACGCCTTTTTTAGCCATCTGGAATATCTGCGACCGAAAGTGAGTTACTCCGAAGGACTTTCCGGTAGCTGGGTTGAGTCGCTGAACTCGGGATTTAATCAACCTTATGTCGTGATCACCGATACGCGCGCTTACTCGGCAACATCCCGACAATATTGCCGCGTTGCCAGTGAGCGTGGCATTCCTCTCGCGTTAATCACGGATGTATGGTGCCCCTGGGCCAGAGACTATGCCATTGATTTACTTCAGGTGAAAACGGACACCGGGCACTTCTGGGATTCGCTTGCTCCGGTGAGTTGTCTGTTCAACTTATTACTCTCCGCGGTGGTCGCGCAACTGGGCGACTCCCTCGCGGGACGCCTGCAAACCAATCGCCAGTTACAACAACAATTTGGTCAATTCGAACAATAAACAGGAAACGTGCTATGTCAGATACCCCACAACTGGTCGATTTGTCGGTGATATTCCCGTCACTGCATATCGATCTGAAATACGCTACAGCCGATAACATTACCGGCGCGCCTATCTACCAGGAAGCGCGCTGTCTGCTGCATTCCGAGGCCGTCACTGCGCTGGCCAAAAGCATCAGCATCGCGCAGCTGGCGGGTTTGTCATTGGTGGTGTATGACGCGTACCGCCCACAGCAGGCGCAGGCGATACTGTGGAATGCCTGTCCGGATCCGCAGTATGTGGTGGATGTGGCGATCGGTTCGAATCACAGCCGGGGTACGGCCATTGACGTCACGCTGATGGACACTCGCGGTAATGTGCTCGATATGGGGGCCGGTTTTGATGAAATGCATGACCGTTCCCATGCCTGGCACCCTTCAGTTCCTCCGGCTGCGCAGCGTAATCGACTGCTGCTCAATGCCATCATGTTCGGCGGCGGTTTTGTCGGCATCAACAGCGAGTGGTGGCATTTCGAACTGCCGAATGCCGCGCGTTACCCGCTGCTTGACGATCAAATAGCTTGTTACACTGTCACGTCTATAACAACACAACATCCCCTTTAATTCTGGAGCCTGGTTATGAAGACTACACCTGCGTTAACCTCGTTTTTTCGCCCCGCTCTGTTAGCCGTTGCGCTGGCGGTCGCCTTGCCTGCCGCGCAGGCTGCCGTCCCTAAAGACATGCTGGTTATCGGTAAAGCCGCCGATCCACAAACGCTCGACCCTGCTGTAACAATCGATAACAACGACTGGACGGTGACTTATCCCTCATATCAGCGTTTGGTTCAGTACAAAACTGAGGGCGGCAAAGGCTCCACGGAAGTTGAAGGTGATTTGGCCAGCGGCTGGAAAGCGTCTGATGACCAAAAAGAATGGACCTTTACCCTGAAAAGCGATGCTAAATTCGCCGACGGCACGCCAGTGACCGCTGATGCAGTAAAACAATCTTTTGAGCGCCTGCTCAAGATCGGTCAAGGGCCGGCTGAGGCATTTCCGAAAGATCTGAAAGTTGATGCCATCGACAACAACACGGTGAAATTTACCCTTAGCCAACCATTCGCGCCGTTCTTATATACGCTGGCCAATGACGGTGCCTCAATTATCAACCCGGCGATCTTAAAAGAGCATGCCGCGGATGATGCTCGTGGATTCCTGGCACAAAATACGGCTGGGTCTGGTCCCTTTATGTTGAAGAGCTGGCAAAAAGGACAACAACTGGTACTGGTACCCAACCCTCATTATTCCGGTCCTAAACCCACGTTTAAACGCGTTTCGGTCAAAATCATCGGGGAAAGCGCTTCCCGTCGTTTGCAACTGTCTCGTGGCGATATTGATATCGCCGATGCACTCCCTGTTGACCAGCTTGCTGCCCTCAAACAGGAAGGTAAAGTGAACGTGGCGGATTACCCATCATTGCGTGTGACCTATTTATACCTGAACAATAGCAAGGCACCGCTCAATCAGGTGGATTTGCGCCGCGCTATCTCATGGGCCACTGATTATAAGGGGATGGTGAAAGGGATCCTGAGCGGTAACGGCAAGCAGATGCGTGGTCCTATTCCTGAAGGGATGTGGGGTTTTGATGACAAGGCCATGCAGTACAGCTTTGATGAAGCGAAAGCAAAAGAAGCATTAGGTAACGTTGCCAACAAACCCGAAACCCTGAGCTTCCTGTACTCCGATAACGATCCTAACTGGGAGCCGATTGCACTCTCCACTCAGGCCAGCCTCGGCAAGTTAGGCATTAAGGTGAAACTGGAAAAACTGGCGAATGCCACCATGCGCGATCGCGTCGGTAAAGGTGACTATGACATTGCCATCGGTAACTGGAGCCCGGACTTTGCTGACCCGTACATGTTCATGAACTACTGGTTCGAGTCGGATAAGAAAGGCTTGCCGGGTAACCGTTCATTCTATGAAAACAGTGAGGTCGATAAGTTGCTGCGCAGCGCGCTGGCCACTACCGACCAGGTTGCCAGAACCAATGATTACCAGCAGGCGCAAACCATCGTCATTGATGAAGCGGCTTACGTCTATTTATTCCAGAAAAACTACCAGCTGGCGATGAATAAAGACGTCAAAGGTTTTGTCTTCAACCCCATGCTGGAACAGGTCTTCAACATCGCCACCATGAGTAAATAAGCCACGTTAATGCGGAGCCAATCTGGCTCCGCAAGGGGAAGCCAATGACGTTCTGGAGCATTTTACGCCAGCGATGCTGGGGACTTATCCTGGTGGTTGCCGGTGTCTGTGTAATCACTTTTATTATTTCGCACCTGATCCCGGGCGACCCCGCACGGCTGCTGGCCGGCGATCGCGCCAGCGATGAAATTGTCGAAAATATTCGCCAACAGCTGGGACTGAATCAGCCGCTGTATATTCAGTTTTTCCGTTATGTCAGCGATATTTTTCAGGGTGATTTAGGCACCTCCATTCGCACCGGCCGGCCGGTACTGGATGAACTGCGCGTGTTCTTCCCTGCCACGCTTGAATTGGCCTTCTGCTCTCTGCTGCTGGCGCTGATCATCGGTATCCCGTTGGGTATTCTGTCTGCTGTCTGGCGCAACCGTTGGCTCGACCATCTTGTCCGCCTGATGGCTATTACCGGTATTTCGACCCCGGCATTCTGGTTGGGCCTCGGCGTTATCGTGCTGTTTTATGGCCATTTGCAGATTTTACCCGGCGGCGGACGGCTTGATGACTGGCTCGATCCCCCCACGCACGTCACCGGTTTCTATCTGGTTGATGCGCTGCTGGAAGGCAACGCAGAGGTCTTTTTCAATGCGCTGCAGCACCTGATCCTGCCGTCGTTGACGCTGGCCTTTGTGCACTTAGGGATCGTTGCCCGACAGATTCGCTCCGCCATGCTGGAACAACTGAGTGAAGATTATATCCGCACCGCGCGGGCCAGTGGTTTACCGGGTTGGTATATCATTTTGTGTTATGCGTTGCCGAATGCGTTGATTCCGTCGATAACCGTGCTGGGTCTGGCCCTGGGCGATCTGCTCTATGGTGCAGTACTGACCGAAACGGTCTTTGCCTGGCCAGGCATGGGCGCCTGGGTTGTGACCTCCATTCAGGCACTCGATTTCCCGGCAGTCATGGGATTTGCCGTGGTGGTCTCTTTTGCGTATGTGCTGGTCAACCTGGTGGTGGATCTCCTTTACCTGTGGATTGACCCGCGAATCGGACGTGGAGGTGCACAGTGATGCTCACACAAGAAACACCCGCCCCATCACCAGCGACCCGCCGCCGTGTTGACTGGGCAAAGCTATTCTGGATGATGAAGCGCAGTCCGCTGACGCTGATTGGCGGCGTCATTATTGTACTGATGCTACTGTTAATGGTGCTCTCTCCGTGGATCACCCCTTACGATCCTAACGCCATCGATCTGACCGCGCGCCTGTTGCCACCGTCGGCCATCCACTGGTTTGGCACCGATGAAGTGGGTCGTGATCTGTTCAGCCGCGTCCTGGTCGGAAGTCAGCAGTCAATTGTCGCCGGTCTGGTGGTGGTCGGTATCGCTGGTGGGCTGGGCTCGCTGTTGGGATGCCTGTCTGGCGTGATGGGCGGACGTGCCGATGCGATCATCATGCGTATGATGGATGTTATGCTGTCCATTCCTTCGCTGGTACTGACAATGGCACTGGCCGCCGCATTAGGGCCAAGTCTGTTCAACGCCATGCTGGCGATTGCGATTGTACGTATTCCTTTCTATGTACGTCTCGCGCGCGGTCAAACGTTGGTCGTTCGTCAGTTTACTTATGTACAGGCCGCACGAACCTATGGTGCATCCCGCTGGCATCTGATCAGCTGGCATATTTTACGCAATTCACTTCCCCCGCTGATTGTGCAGGCATCACTGGACATTGGCAGTGCGATCCTGATGGCCGCCACGCTCGGATTTATTGGGCTCGGCGCTCAACAACCCAGCGCTGAATGGGGCGCAATGGTGGCGATTGGTAGAAACTACGTACTTGATCAGTGGTGGTATTGTGCATTTCCTGGTGCCGCCATTCTGATTACCGCCGTGGGTTTTAATCTCTTTGGTGATGGTATTCGCGATCTGCTGGATCCGAAAGCCGGAGGAAAACAGTCATGACACAACCAGTCCTGGAGATCGAGAATTTGCACCTGAGCTTCCCCGGTTATAAAGCGGATGTGCATGCGCTGAATCATGTGTCGCTGCATATCAACCGGGGGGAAATTGTCGGCGTGGTCGGTGAGTCTGGCTCAGGGAAATCCGTCACGGCCATGCTCGCCATGCGTCTGTTACCCGAAGGAAGCTACCGCATCCATCAGGGGCGCGTTACGCTGCTGGGTGAAGATGTTTTAACTGCCAGCGAAAAACAAATGCGCCAGTGGCGCGGCCAACGCGTGGCGATGATTTTCCAGGAGCCGATGACGGCGTTGAATCCAACACGACGAATCGGCCAACAAATGGTGGAGGTCATCCGTCACCATCAGGCATTGAGCCGCACGGATGCCCGGCAGAAAGCCATCGCTTTACTGGAAGAAATGCAAATCCCGGATGCCCCGGAAGTCATGTCCCGCTTCCCGTTTGAGCTTTCTGGGGGGATGCGTCAGCGCGTGATGATTGCGCTCGCGTTCTCCTGCGAGCCAGACCTGATCATTGCCGATGAACCCACCACTGCGCTGGATGTCACAGTACAGCTTCAGGTACTGCGATTACTGAAGCTTAAAGCACGGGCCAGCGGTACCGCCGTGTTGTTTATCAGCCATGATATGGCCGTCGTCTCGCAATTGTGTGACCGGTTATACGTTATGTATGCCGGGAGCGTGATTGAAAGTGGTCCAACACAAACCGTTATTCAGCACCCCACGCATCCCTACTCTATTGGCCTCCTGAAATGTGCGCCTGAGCACGGTGAACCGCGTGCTTTGCTCCCCGCGATTCCGGGTACCGTACCGAATTTAACCTGTTTACCTGTCGGATGCGCATTCCGCGAGCGCTGCTTTGCCGCGGGGCCTCGCTGTGAAGAAACACCTGATTTATGCAGCCAGGGCGGTGCGGATCAACAGTCCGCCTGCTGGTACCCACAACTGGAGACGACACATGTCTGATATTTTACTGGACCTGCAGGATGTTCATATCAACTTCCCCGCGCGAAAAAACTGGCTCGGCAAAGTAACAGAGCGGGTGCATGCACTCAACGGTCTGGATTTACAAATCCGCCAGGGGGAAACGCTGGGGATTGTTGGTGAATCCGGTTGCGGTAAAAGTACGCTGGCACAACTGCTGATGGGGATGATCAAACCGAGCCAGGGGTACTATTCTTGCAGCGGGGGCAACAATGGTATGCAGATGGTCTTTCAGGACCCGCTTTCATCCCTGGACCCGCGCTTGCCGGTATGGCGAATAATCACTGAGCCGGTATGGATCCAAAAGCGTAGCGCTGAACGCGAGCGCCGCGCCCTGGCCGAGGATTTGGCTCGACAGGTAGGGATTCGTCCGGAATATCTCGATCGCCTGCCGCATGCCTTTTCCGGCGGGCAGCGCCAGCGTATTGCCATCGCCCGCGCGCTGTCATCGGAGCCGGATGTGATCGTCCTTGATGAGCCGACGTCGGCACTGGATATTTCGGTACAGGCGCAAATCCTCAATCTGCTGGTTGCATTGCAGGCACGCCGGAATCTGACGTTTGTGCTGATATCGCATAACGTATCGGTCGTACGGCATATGAGCGACCGCGTGGCGGTGATGTATCTTGGGCAAATTGTCGAACTGGGCGATGCGCAGCAGGTTCTCTCGCATCCGGCACATCCTTACACCCGTCTGTTGCTGGATTCGGTGCCTAAAACGGGTACGCCGCTGGCTGAGGATTTGGTCCTGCGTAAAACCGAACTCCCTGGCAACAGGACGCTACCGCAAGGCTGTTTTTTCCGCGACAGATGCCCGCTGGCAACCCACGGATGTGAAAAAAAACAGACATTATTGAAAAATGAAGCCGGACGGGAAGTTCGCTGTTGGCGGGCCATTGATATCTGTTGACTGCGCATTTTCAGGCGAGATACGCCTTTTTCAGCGCGTCCACCAGCATTCCCGACGCGGTTGATAATTTATGGTGTGCCGAACGCAGCACCCCGATCCGCCGCTGGATCACGGGACCGTCAAGCTCTATACAGGTTGCGCCAAGTTCCGTCATTTGTGTTCGACACAGTGCGGGAACTGCGCTGCCGCCCAATCCGTTTGCCACCATACGGCCAACGGTCACCAGTTGATGACTTTCCAGCGCCACGTCCAGCGTATGTCCGCTTTGCACCAGTTGTTCTTCCAGCATCAGGCGCACGGCAGATGGACGTTGCAGCGTAATAAAATCCAGCGTCAGCAATTCGCGCCACGCAATACGCTCTCGCCCCGCCAGCCTGGACGTTGGCGGGACGATCGCCACAAAACGATCGACACCAAGCGGTGTGAAGTGCAGTTGCCCTGAATAATCAGGCTCGAAGGCGATCCCCATCTCCACCCGCCCTTCACTCACCATTTCAATGACCTGTTCGTTTATGACATCGTGAACCGTCACGTTAATACCGGAATAGCAATCCCGAAAGGTTTTCAGTACCTGTGGCAAGACGTTAGCCGCAAACGAAGGCATGGCAGCAATGGAGATTTTACCGCGTTGCAACGTAAAGCGCTGGCGCATCGCTTCTTCAGTATTCTCCCAGTCAGCAAGCAGTTGTCGCCCCATATTCAGCAACGTTTCGCCTTCCTGTGTCAGGGTGACTTTGCGCGTCGTGCGCAGCAGTAAGGCCCCACCCAGCGAGTCCTCAAGCCCTTTAATCGCCAGACTTAACGCAGGTTGCGACATATTCAGTCGTTCACTGGCATGAGCAAAATTCAGAGTGTGAGCTACCGCTAAAAACGCGCGTAACTGTTTGATGCTCATTCCCATTTCTCATTCCTTTAACCTATTGAATACCTTTAATTAACATTAAATTGATAAAAAAACCCAATGAGTGAGTCACAAATTTAAAATTAACAAATCATTTTTCACCCCCAATGATGTCGGCAAGGACAACTGGAGGGACAAGTATATGGCTGGACTGGATAAACGTGTCGCCACGTATCAAGAGGCGCTGGCTGGGCTGACCGACAACATGACGCTGCTGGCAGGCGGTTTTGGTTTATGCGGCATTCCTGAAAACCTGATTGCCGAAGTACGCCGTCGGGAGGTTCAGGGATTGACTGTCGTCTCAAACAACTGCGGTGTAGATGGTTTTGGCCTCGGTGTGCTGCTGGAAACACGCCAGGTACGCAAAGTGGTGGCGTCCTATGTTGGCGAAAATGCGCTGTTTGAAAAGCAGGTATTGAGCGGTGAACTGGAAGCCATTCTGACCCCACAGGGCACGCTGGCTGAGCAGTTACGGGCCGGCGGCGCGGGGATCCCGGCGTTTTTCACCGCCACGGGATACGGCACCCCCGTCGCCGAAGGCAAAGAGGTACGTGAATTTGACGGCCGTCCTTACATCATGGAACAGGCGATTACGGGGGATTTTGCGCTGGTCAAAGGCTGGAAAGCCGACTGGTACGGCAACGTTATCTACCGCCACACTGCCCAGAACTTTAATCCGCTGATGGCCGCCGCCGGGCGCATTACCGTCGTGGAAGTTGAAGAAATTGTTCCTCCCGGTGAACTGGACCCTGCGGCGATTCATACCCCGGGAATTTTCGTAAACCGCATCATTCAGGGGCAGTTTGAAAAACGCATTGAACAACGCACCCTGCGCCAGAAAGGAGCCTGACCATGTTAACACGTGAACAAATGGCGATGCGTGTCGCCCGGGAACTGCGCGACGGTTATTACGTCAACCTCGGGATCGGTATTCCAACCTTAGTGGCCAACTATATCCCCGAGGGTATGGACGTGATGCTGCAGTCGGAGAACGGTCTGTTGGGGATGGGCCCGTTTCCGACCGAAGACGAACTGGATGCCGACATGATCAACGCCGGGAAACAGACCGTGACGGCACGTAAAGGCGCGGCAATTTTCGATTCAGCACAGTCTTTCGCCATGATCCGCGGTGGTCACGTTGACCTGACGGTGCTTGGCGCATTTGAGGTGGACACCAATGGCAACATTGCGTCGTGGATGATCCCCGGAAAGATGGTGAAAGGCATGGGCGGCGCAATGGACCTGGTGGCCGGGGCTGAAAACATCATTGTGGTCATGACGCATGCGTCCAAAAGCGGTGAGTCCAAGCTGCTCCCCGCCTGCACCCTGCCATTAACCGGAGTGGCCTGCATTAAACGCGTGCTTACCGACCTGGCGCTACTGGAGATCGCCAACGGCGCATTCATCCTGCGCGAACGTGCGCCGGGCATCAGCGTTGAGGAGATTGTTGCCAGGACCGCTGGAAAACTGATCGTTCCCGACAATGTGCCCGAAATGCAATTCAACTGAGGAGCTGACCATGCAGGATGTTGTTATTGTCGCGGCAACGCGCACACCCATTGGCAGTTTCCACGGGGCGTTGGCACCGCTCAGTGCCGTGGAACTGGGGGCGGTGGTGATCCGCTCTCTGTTGGAAAAAACCGCCGTCGCGCCGGAGCACATTGACGAGGTGATCCTGGGACAGGTTCTGACGGCGGGCAGCGGCCAGAATCCGGCCAGACAGACAGCATTACGGGCAGGTTTGCCGGTGACGGTCCCTGCGCTAACCATCAACCTGGTATGTGGTTCAGGCCTGAAAGCGGTGCAACAGGCGGTCCAGGCTATCCGCTGTGGTGATGCGGACATCGTCATTGCCGGAGGCCAGGAAAGCATGAGCAATGCGCCCTATTTTCTCGACGGCGCACGCTCGGGCCTGCGCTTGGGGCATGCCAGTCTGAAAGACAGTGTGGTGCACGACGGACTGTGGGATGCGTTTAACGACTACCACATGGGCATTACTGCTGAAAACCTGGCAGATAAGTTTGTTATCAGCCGCGAACAACAGGATGCCTTTGCACTGCAGTCTCAGCAGAAAGCCGCAGCGGCAATTGAAGCCGGTCGATTCAATGCAGAAATCACGCCGGTCAGCGTTCCACAAGGGAAAAAGCCACCACGTTTGGTTGAGCGTGATGAACAGCCACGCCCGGATACTCAGGCGGAGAAACTGGCACAACTGAAACCGGCTTTTCGCCCTGGCAATGGCACGGTCACCGCAGGGAATGCCTCATCAATCAACGACGGCGCGGCGGCGGTGATGCTGATGAGCGCCACCAAAGCCGCAACGCTCAACCTGCCGGTACTGGCCCGCGTCGCGGGTTACGCCGTTTCCGGTGTCGACCCGTCTATCATGGGTATTGGCCCGGTAGAAGCCTCGCTCCAGTGTCTGAAACGCGCCGGGTGGACACTCAATGACGTTGATCTTATCGAAGCTAACGAAGCATTTGCCGCACAGGCGCTGGCGGTGGGTGAAGCTCTGAACTGGGACAGCAACAGAGTTAACGTCAACGGCGGAGCGATTGCACTGGGTCATCCGATTGGCGCCTCTGGCTGCCGCATTCTGGTGACCCTGTTACATGAAATGGCACGCCGCAACGTCACCAAAGGACTGGCCACATTGTGCGTAGGGGGTGGTCAGGGTGTCGCACTGGCGGTTGAGCGTTCAACAGGAGAACAGCATGCAAAATAATCACTTTAGCGTCCTCGGCGCGGGGTTAATGGGCGTCGGCATTGCCACCCATTTTGCCCGTTTTGGCCACAATATCTGGCTATTTGATACCGATAGCGACCGGATAGCTGAAATTACCGCCGTTGCCGGGAGTATTCTCGATGAGCTGATCGCGACGGACCAGTTTCATGCAGAGGAAAAAAAATCGGTTCTCGCGCGACTACACGGCACAACCTCGCTGGCCGATATCGCCGCATCGGGATTACTGATTGAAGCGATCCCGGAACGACTCGAGCTTAAGCACGCACTGTATGCACAACTGGAAGCATTAATCGCCCCAGATGCGGTGATTGCCAGTAATACCAGCGGCCTGCCGCCGGATGCGCTGGCAGAAAAACTCACCCACCCCGAACGGTTGCTGATCGCCCATTTCTGGCATCCACCGCACTTTATTCCGCTGGTTGAAATTGTGCCGGGCACGGCAACCGAACCTGAATATCTCAGCGAATTGCAGCAATTGCTGGTCGCGATGCAACTGGAGGCGGTGGTGCTCGATCGTGCCGCACCCGGGTTTGTCGGCAACCGCTTGCAATTCGCCCTGCTGCGTGAAGCGCTGCATATCGTCAAAAGCGGGATCGCCAGCGCGGAAGTGGTGGATCAGGTGATGCGCGCCTCCCTCGGACGTCGCTATGCCATGGTCGGCCCGCTGGAAGCGGCTGATATGACCGGACTGTCCACCGTGCAGGACATTTGCCGCCATCTGCTCCCAACACTCGCCACCGGCAGTGACATGATGTCACTTGTTGCTGACAAGGTTGCCAACGGCGACACCGGCTTGCGCAGTGGCCAGGGCTTTTATCGCTGGGATGATTCGCGCAAGGAATACATTCAGCAACGCCGTGAACATCAACTGCGCTTTGCCCTGAAGCCATAACGTCTCTTTCTGTACCCCACTATAATAATAAGGAGTCATGATGAGTGTATTAATCGCCCTGGCAGCGCTGGGCTTGCTGATGCTGGCAGCCTATCGCGGATACAGCGTTATCCTGTTTGCCCCCATCGCGGCATTAGGTGCTGTTCTGCTTACGGAACCGAGCGCCGTCGGCCCCGCTTTCACCGGTCTGTTTATGGAAAAAATGGTCGGTTTTGTAAAGCTTTACTTCCCGGTGTTCTTGCTGGGAGCTGTGTTTGGCAAGTTAATCGAGTTATCCGGTTTTTCCCGTTCAATCGTTGCTGCTGCTATTAATATTCTCGGGCGACGCCATGCAATCCCGGTCATTGTGCTGGTATGTGCTCTCCTGACCTACGGCGGCGTGTCATTGTTCGTGGTCGCCTTTGCGGTGTATCCGTTCGCGGCTGAACTGTTCCGCCAAAGTAATATTCCCAAACGTCTGATCCCGGCAACCGTCGCGCTGGGGGCATTCTCCTTTACGATGGATGCCCTGCCGGGTACGCCGCAGATCCAGAACATCATTCCAACCAGCTTCTTTGGGACTAACGCCTGGGCCGCGCCGTGGCTGGGGCTGATAGGTTCGCTATTTATTATCTTTGTTGGTCTGGTGTATCTCGAACGCCAGCGCCGGAAAGCGCAGGCGAAAAATGAGGGCTATGGCACTGAACTGTTAAATGAACCGGAAACACCGGATAACATTAATCTGCCAAACCCGATTATTGCTATTTCTCCGCTGATCCTGGTGGGGGTATTTAACCTGCTGTTTACCCGCTGGATCCCGCAGTGGTATGGCGCGACGCATCAATTGGAACTCCCGGGACTTGCCAAACCTATTACCACTGAAGTGGGAAAAATTACGGCTATTTGGGCCGTAGAAGCAGCATTGATATCGGGGATCCTGCTGGTGGTGCTATTCGGCTATCGCAATATCAAAGGTCGCCTGGCTGAAGGCAGCAGAACGGCGGTTGGCGGCGCTATCCTCGCGGCGATGAATACCGCATCAGAATACGGTTTTGGCGCGGTTATCGCCGCCCTGCCGGGATTTCTGGTGTTGTCAAAAGCACTGGCGGCCATTCCCGATCCGTTGCTCAATGAAGCGATCAGCATTACCACTCTGGCCGGGATCACCGGCTCGGCATCCGGCGGGATGAGTATCGCGCTTGCGGCAATGTCCGATACGTTTATTGCTGCCGCACATGCCGCCAATATTCCACTCGAAGTCTTCCACCGCGTCGCATCGATGGCGAGCGGCGGCATGGACACTCTGCCACATAACGGCGCGGTCATTACCCTGCTGGCGATTACTGGCCTCAGCCACCGTCAGGCGTACGGCGGGATTTTTGCCATCACCGTAATCAAAAGCCTGGCCGTGCTGTTTGTTATCGGCGTCTTCTACACCACAGGAATCGTTTAAGGAGAATCATCATGAACTTAACGGGTAAAACCGCTCTGGTTACTGGCTCGACCAGCGGTATCGGTTTAGGTATCGCTCAGGTACTGGCACAAGCAGGAGCCACCCTGATTCTTAACGGTTTCGGTGATGTGGAGGCCGCTAAAGACGCGGTTGCGCAGTACGGTAAAACCCCAGGTTTCCATGGCGCGGATCTGAGCGATGAAGCGCAAATTGCCGATATGATGCGTTACGCTGAAAGTGAGTTTGGTGGTGTGGATATTCTGGTTAACAACGCTGGGATCCAACATGTTTCACCAGTAGAAACGTTTCCGGTAGCCAAATGGAACGCGATTATCGCTATTAACCTCTCCTCCGTTTTTCACACTACGCGCCTGGCCCTGCCCGGTATGCGCGAGCGTAACTGGGGACGCATTATTAATATCGCTTCGGTGCACGGGCTGGTCGCGTCAAAAGAGAAATCGGCGTATGTTGCAGCCAAGCATGGCGTGGTGGGTTTAACCAAGACGATTGCGTTGGAAACCGCACAGACCGGTGTCACCTGTAATGCACTATGCCCAGGCTGGGTGTTGACCCCGCTGGTCCAGCAGCAGATCGACAAGCGTATTGCTGAGGGTGCTGAGCCCACTGCGGCACGCGATGCCTTATTGGCAGAAAAGCAGCCGTCACGCGAATTTGTCACACCGACACAGTTGGGTGAGCTGGCGCTATTTCTGTGCTCAGACGGCGCGGCGCAGGTGCGAGGCGTTGCGTGGAATATGGATGGCGGCTGGGTGGCTCAGTAATACCCACGGGTGCCGGATAAGACCGACTTACATCCGGCACTGTCGTAGGCCGGATAAGACGCAGTCGCATCCGGCACGCCACGATTAAGACTTCAGTTGATAATCCAGCGTAATTTCGGCTTTCAGAACCTGCGACACCGGGCATCCGGCTTTCGCTTTCTGAATAATCCCGTCAAACGTAGCGGCGTCTATCCCCGGCACGCTCACCTGGCTGTGTAACGCCACTTTGGTGATCGCAAAACCGGCATCCACCTTATCCAGAGAAACATCGGCAGTCGTATCAATGGCATCGGGTGTAAAACCGGCTTCGCCCAACATCAACGACAGTGCCATTGAGAAGCAGGCAGCATGTGCTGCACCAATCAACTCTTCAGGGTTAGTACCTTTGACGCCTTCAAAACGCGTATTAAATCCATACGGTTGCTGGTTAAGTACGCCACTTTCTGTCGACACGGTCCCTTTGCCGCGTTTAATGTCGCCTTCCCAGTGGGCCTGACCTTTCTTATGGATAGTCATTACCGCTCTCCTGTGTTGTCATCGGAGTAACAAGTATAGGCCTCATGGGAAAATGCATGACTCATAATGGAAAGTTCTGCATTTCCTGCTTAAGCATTGACCTTTCAGATAAAATGACCGACCATCCAGAGAGCCGTTAATGTACTCATCGGCTTTTTGTCAGGTTGTATTTCGTCCGTTCTTACGCGGGCTCGCCCTTGAAACCAGTAACAGGATTAAGGAGTTAGAATGAAATCGAACCGTCAGGCCCGTCATATTCTTGGACTGGACCACAAAATCTCCAATCAACGTAAAGTCGTGACCGAAGGCGACAAATCCAGCGTGGTCAACAATCCTACCGGAAGAAAGCGCCGCGCTGACAGCAAGTAGTTCCCCGCACGACATACTGATTAACGAGATAAACACCATTGCAACCGCAGTGGTGTTTTTGCTTATAAAACCCCTTAACCCATTCACAATGCTTTATACTTCGCCCGTTTCCCTGGCAGACAGGCTACATACGATCATAAAGAGTGCCAGGGACGGTTATTCAAAAAAGAGTGAGTGACATGGAAAACGAAACTAAAAAACTGCGTTCCCTTTACATCCCTTACGCTGGCCCGGTACTGCTTGAGTTTCCCCTACTGAACAAAGGGAGTGCCTTCAGCATCGAAGAACGCCGTAACTTCAACCTGCTGGGGTTACTGCCGGAAGTTGTCGAGTCGATTGAAGAACAGGCTGAACGTGCCTGGATCCAATATCAGGGATTCAAAACAGAAATCGATAAGCATATCTACCTGCGCAACATCCAGGACACCAACGAAACCCTGTTCTATCGACTGGTACATAATCATCTTGATGAGATGATGCCGGTTATCTACACCCCAACGGTGGGTGCGGCCTGTGAGCGTTTCTCCGAGATCTACCGTCGTGCACGCGGTGTGTTTATCTCGTATCAGAACCGTCACAACATGGACGATATTCTGCAAAACGTCCCGAACCACAATATCAAAGTCATCGTTGTCACCGACGGTGAACGCATCCTTGGTCTTGGCGATCAGGGTATCGGCGGCATGGGTATTCCGATCGGCAAGCTGTCTCTGTACACCGCCTGCGGTGGGATTAGTCCGGCGTACACGCTGCCCGTGGTGCTGGATGTGGGGACCAACAACCAGCAATTGCTCAACGATCCTCTGTATATGGGTTGGCGTAACCCGCGCATTACTGATGATGAATACTACGAATTCGTCGATGAGTTCATCCAGGCAGTGAAGCATCGCTGGCCGGACGTACTGCTGCAATTCGAAGACTTCGCGCAGAAAAACGCGATGCCGCTGCTCAACCGCTATCGCGACGAAATTTGCTCGTTCAACGATGATATTCAGGGCACCGCGGCGGTCACTGTGGGAACGCTGATTGCAGCCAGCCGTGCGGCCGGCAGCCAGTTGAGCGAGCAGAACATTGTTTTCCTTGGAGCCGGTTCCGCAGGTTGCGGGATCGCCGAGCAGATCATCGCACAAATCCAGCGTGAAGGATTGAGCGAAGAAGCCGCGCGTCAACGCGTGTTTATGGTCGACCGCTTTGGCCTGTTAACCGATAAAATGCCAAACCTGCTCTCCTTCCAGACTAAGCTGGTGCAAAAACGCGAGAACCTGCAACATTGGGATACACAGGAAGATGTGCTGTCACTGCTTGATGTTGTTCGCAACGTCAAGCCAGACATCCTGATCGGCGTTTCCGGCCAGACGGGCCTGTTTACCGAAGAAATCATCCGTGAAATGCACAAGCATTGCCCGCGTCCGATCGTCATGCCGCTGTCTAACCCGACCTCGCGCGTAGAAGCGACGCCACAGGATATTATCGCCTGGACCGAGGGTAACGCGCTGGTCGCCACCGGTAGCCCGTTCTCTCCGGTAGTGTGGAAAGATAAGATCTACCCCATTGCCCAGTGTAACAACGCCTATATCTTCCCGGGTATCGGCCTTGGCGTTATTGCCTCAGGCGCAAAACGCATCACCGATGAGATGCTGATGTCAGCCAGTGAAACCCTGGCGCAGTATTCACCGCTGGTACTCAACGGCGAAGGGCTGGTGTTACCGGAGCTGAAAGATATTCAGACCGTATCTCGCGCCATTGCCTTTGCCGTCGGTAAAATGGCGCAGCAGCAAGGTGTGGCGGTGAAAACGTCTGCCGAAGCGCTGCAACAGGCAATCGACGACAATTTCTGGCAGGCAGAATATCGCGACTACCGTCGTACTTCTATTTGACGGTTTGCCCGGTGGCGATCCTGTCGCCGGGCGCTCAACACTTGCACAACGGTGTCAGTTGCGATTACACTTTCACCATCGATTAACATTCGGAAATATAAAAGGAGGATACTTATGCTGTACTGTGAACGTTTCATCGTTTCACATGCTTTTGGCGATCGCCAGTGCTCAAGCGTTATCGGTATCGTGCTGCGATAACTTCTGCTTGAGCGAAGCTAACTTCTAAATCCCCTTCTCTCGGGCTTACCGGGTTATCGTCAGCGATGTTTGACGAGGCGTTTTTACGCCTGTAACTCTTGAGTAAGCAACAATGAGCACATTACTAACCGCACAATCCTTACACGTTGATACGGCATTCGGCACCCTGTTCGACTCTCTCTCTTTTACCCTGAAAAAAGGCGACCGTATTGGGCTAATCGGCTACAACGGCTGCGGAAAAAGCACGCTGTTAAAACTGCTTGATGGCACAATCGCTCCCACCAGTGGAATCATTGCGCAGGCGAATCACTGCCACCTCGCCCGCGTGGAGCAGCACTTGCCGGACGATATACTGCCACTTACGTTGCAGGAGGCTGTACTTGCTCAGCTTCCTGAACATGAGCGCGCCAGCCAGCAGTGGCGCGTTGAAGCGTTGCTCGCCGAAATGGGCTTTACACCGGAAAATTTGCATCTCACTGCGCAAACGCTGAGTGGTGGACAGCATACTCGCCTGCTGCTGGCGCGTGCGCTAATGCGAAACCCTGACCTGATGCTACTGGACGAACCTGGCAACCACCTGGATTTGCCGACATTGCTGTGGCTGGAGCAGTTCTTACAGAACTGGTCTGGCAGCTTCGTGGTAGTGTCCCATGATCCACAACTGCTTGATGCCGTCACGCAGGGAACATGGATCCTGCGCGATCGCACACTGCACGCTTTTGATCTTCCCTGCAGCGCCGCCCGTCAGGCGCTGGTTGAGAGAGATGCCAGCGATGCACTGCGCTATAAGGCGGAACAAAAGGAAATTGACCGCGTTACCGCCAGTGCCAAACGACTGGCAACCTGGGGGCGTGTCTACGACAACGAAGATTTGTCCCGCAAAGCGAAGCAGATGGAAAAGCAGGTGCAGCGCCTGAAGGATGTTCAGACGGAAGTGACCGCAGGAAGTCAGTGGACACTAACATTACAGGGGGATGCCCTGCGTGCCGATCGCCTGCTGGAAATGACAAACCTGTCTGTCGCGCCAGCCCCTGACGCCGCGACGTTATTTTCCATCGCCGGTATCAGGATAAAAAGTGGTGACCGGGTGGCAATTGTTGGGCGTAACGGCTGTGGGAAATCATCGCTGCTACGGCTTATCTGGCAGCAGTTTCAGTCGGAAATAACATCGCATTCACTGGTGTTGCACCCTCGCGTCACACTGGGGTATTACGATCAGACGTTACACCAGATCGCAGATGACGACACGTTGTTTGATGCGCTCGAACCGTTTGCTCCGCAGCCTGATGTTCGCAAGATGGCGCTGATCAGTGCGGGATTCCCGTGGGTTCGCCATCAGCAGCGGGTCAATACCTTAAGCGGTGGAGAGCGCTCGAGGCTACTGTTTGTCGGGCTTACGCTGGCGCGTTATAGCCTGCTAATGCTCGATGAACCGACCAACCATCTGGACATGGAAGGTAAAGAAGCGCTAGCGCAGACGCTACAAAGTTTCAGCGGCGGCGTGCTGCTGGTCAGCCATGACCGTCAGCTTATCAGCCAAAGCTGTAATCGGTTCTGGTTTATCGATAATGGCGAACTTAGCGAATGGCACGATCTGGACGCGATTAACGATCGTATTCGGGAAACGTCTGAGGAGATGAGCGTTCCCAAAACGGTGGTCGAAGCGAGAGCCGAAATACGCGGTGACAGCGATAGATTGCTGGAACAACTCCTTGAGCTGGAGCAGCGTTTGGCCGACGATCTCGCCCGCAAGCCGAAACATCAAAAGCCGTTGTTGCAGGCGCAATGGCGTAAGGAGATAGAGGAGATAACGGCGAAACTCTGATAACAACGCCCGGTGGCGCGACGCTTACCGGGCCTACAAAAATGTAGGCCGGATAAGCACTAGCGCCATCCGGCAATGCGTTACTGCTGCGGTTTTTTCTCTTTCCAGGCATCCCATGCCTGCTTGATCTCTTGTTTCGCGGTGGCCGCATCGTTAAAGCCATTTAACTCTACTTTCTTACGCCCTTCCGGCAACGCTTTGTATACGCGGAAAAATGACTCCAGTCGTTGCACTTCGATCTTTGGCAAATCGCTCAACTCTTTGATGTCGTCATAGGTGGGGTCAATTTTGCTGGCCGGCACGGCGACAATTTTATCGTCCTTTTCCCCGCCATCGATCATCTTCAGCACGCCAATCGCGCGCAACTTGATCAGCGTTCCTGGGGCCAGCGGTGCCCGGGTATAGAAAATCACATCCAGCGGGTCACCGTCACCTGCCAGGGACTGGGTCAATGAGCCGTAGTTTGCCGGATAGGCAACCGGCATCGACTGGAAGCGATCGGCGACGATAAAGCCGGTTTTCGCATCGGTTTCATATTTGATGATCCCGCCTGCCGGGATTTCGGTCACGGCATAAAACTCTTCCGGGTTATTCTCCGGCTGCGGAAATTCGAGGATATTCTGCGCCTGAGCGGACGCACAGAGAAATACGCTGACTGCGAGTAATTTTTTCACCAGATGCATTGTCTTTTAACTCTTCTCTTATTGGAAAGACAACACCTTACGTTTACCAGATGACAGAAACATGACGTTTTTTTGGCAAAAAAAATGGCGCTACATCCGCAGCGCCATTGTTGTCAGAAAGCGTCAGGTTTACTTAACCCCTTCTTCACTCTCTTTCTTCGCTTCCAGCTTTTCAACATCGCGATACCAGCGTGGGTGATGTTTCTTCGCCCAGCGACGGCTCACTTTCCCTTCGACCATGCCTTTAATTGATCCTTTCACCCAAAATGCCATATACATATGGATGAGGATAGCGTGCATCAGAATAATGCCCGCCGCAGCGTGGATCAGCAGGCTGTAACGCACGACCTGCATCGGGAAATACTGCGCAAAGTATGGACGCCAGATAATAATGCCCGTGACCAGTAGCACAAAAATCATGCTCATGATCGACCAGAACATCATTTTCTGTCCGGCGTTGTATTTGCCCACATCCGCCACTTTATGTTCATTGCCTTTCAGCACTTCCACAATGTTTTTCAGCCACGGGATGTCTTTCTTATCCGGGATGTTGTGGTGAACAAAGCGCACAAACATGAACATCAGCGCAACGAAGATCAGCAAACCAAAGAAGGGGTGCAGAATACGCCCCATCTGCGGCGTACCGAAGGTTTGCGTCAGCCATTGTAGGGTCGGGAAGAAAAACGAAATCCCCGACAGCGCCACCAGGAAAAAGCAGATCACCACCGTCCAGTGACAGGCGCGATCGATAAACTTCGTGCGCACAATCATTTTCGACTTACTCATGATGATCCTCCTCGTCGTCGTCCACTTCCTTATTCGGACCAATACCAATGTAGTGGTAAATCAGTCCGGCAAAGGTGGCGATAAATCCGGCGGCGGCCAACGGTTTCAGTGCCCCTTTCCACAAATTGATAGAGGTATCTATCTGCGGATCTTTCGGCAAACCGTGGTACAGCTCCGGCTGGTTGGCATGATGCAGAACGTACATGACGTGCGTACCACCCACACCCTGCGGGTTGTAGAGTCCGGCATGTTCAAAACCGCGAGCTTTCAGTTTGGCCACCCGCTGTTCGCCCATTTCCAGCATTTCCTGCTTGGTGCCGAAATGTATTGCCCCTGTTGGACAGGTCTTCACGCAGGCAGGTTCTTGCCCAACGCTGACGCGATCCACACACAGCGTACATTTATACACGCGGTTATCCTCTTTATTGAGGCGCGGAATATTAAATGGACACCCGGCAATACAGTACCCGCAACCAATGCAATGCTCTGACTGGAAATCAACAATCCCGTTCGCGTACTGGATGATTGCCCCAGCAGACGGGCATGCCTTCAGGCAGCCCGGATCTTCACAGTGCATACAGCCGTCTTTACGGATCAGCCATTCCAGCTTGCCGTTCTGTTCGGTTTCGGTAAACCGCATGACCGTCCAGGACTTGGCGCTGAGATCGGCGGGGTTGTCATACACCCCGACGCAATGCCCCACTTCATCACGGATATCGTTCCACTCTGAGCAAGCCACCTGACAGGCTTTACAGCCTATACAGGTGGAAACGTCGATCAGTTTCGCGACTTCGGCTTTGTAATCACGAGCCTGCGGTGGCGGCGTGATGGAGTTTGTTGCGGACCTTTTGATGATGTCCTGCGTTTCCATAGACATATATTCGCCCCCTTACGCCTTCTCGATGTTAACTAAAAACGCTTTGTATTCCGGCGTTTGCGAGTTTGCATCACCGACGTTCGGCGTCAGGGTGTTGGCGATAAAGCCTTTACGCGCGACTCCTTCAAAGCCCCAGTGGATCGGGATCCCTACGGTTTCGACCTTCTGGCCGTTGACGTTCAGGGTTTGCAGACGGCGGGTGACCACCGCAACCGCACGAATAAATCCACGTTTGCTGCTGACTTTCACGTAGTCGCCGTTGCCGATACCTTTTGCTGACGCCAGCGTTTCGCTGATTTCCACAAACTGCTCTGGCTGGGCAATCGCATTCAACAATGCGTGTTTGGTCCAGGTGTGGAAATGTTCGGTCAGACGATAGGTGGTTCCGACGTATGGGAAGTCCTGCTTCGTCCCCATGCGCAATGCATCCGCCTCGTACAGACGCGCTGCCGGGTTGGAGATCACGTTCGGGTGCAGCGGGTTAGTACCCAGCGGCGTTTCCATCGGCTCGTAATGTTCCGGGAACGGCCCTTCCGCCAGCTTATCGATGGCAAACAGACGCCCCAGCCCTTCCGGCTGCATGATAAACGGATTGGTGCCACTGCCCGGCGCAGCGTTGTTGAAGTCAGGGATATCGTTACCGGTCCACTTAGTCCCGTTCCACTGGATCAACATTCGTTTCGGATCCCACGGTTTACCCTGTGGATCTGCCGAAGCGCGGTTGTACAGTACACGGCGGTTTAGTGGCCATGCCCATGCCCAACCCAGCGTATTACCAAGACCTGATGGGTCGGCATTATCGCGGTTGGCCATCTGGTTGCCCTGCTCGGTCCAGCTACCGGTATAAATCCAGCAGGAGGATGACGTTGTACCGTCATCACGCAGGAGCGCAAAGCTGTTGAGCAACTGACCTTTTTTCGCCACCAGTACGCCATTGGCATCATAGAGATCTTCCAGCGCATAGCCGTTGTTCTCTTTGGCCACTTCCTCGGAATGCGGTTCGTCCGGTAGCTTATAGTTCCAGCTCATTTTCAGCACAGGCTCTACAGCTTTACCGCCTTCGGTGCGATACATTTCGCGCAGACGATGGTAAATACCGGCCAGAATTTCGCCGTCATTACGTGCTTCACCCGGTGCATCCTGACCTTTCCAGTGCCACTGCAGCCAACGGCCAGAGTTAGCAATCGAGCCGTCTTCTTCTGCAAAACAGGTGGATGGCAGACGGAAAACTTCAGTCTGAATCGACGCCGGATCGACATCGTTGGATTCGCCGTGGTTTTGCCAGAATGTGGACGTTTCTGTGACCAGCGGATCAATAACCACCAGATACTTCAGTTTGCTAAGGCTCTGCACCACTTTGTTTTTGTCCGGGAAGGACGCAACCGGGTTAAAGCCCTGACAGATGTAGCCGGTGACTTTCCCGCTATCCATCATGTTGAAATATTTGATGACGTCGTAGGACTGATCCCACTTCGGCAGCCATTCAAAGCCCCAGTCGTTTTCTTTCTGCGCCGCATCGCCGTAGAAAGATTTCATCAAACTGACGAAGAACTTCGGATAGTTGCCCCAATAGTTAACCTGGGAGGCCAGCGTCGCTTTGGGTGTATTGGCGGCCAGATAGGTTTGCAGATCAGTCTGCTTTTCTGACGGTAGCGTCAGATACCCGGGCAGGCTGGTCGATAACAGACCCAGGTCAGTTAAGCCCTGAATGTTGGAGTGACCGCGTAATGCGTTTACGCCGCCACCGGCCATCCCCATGTTACCGAGCAGCAACTGGATCATTGCCATGGTGCGGATGTTCTGCGCACCAACGGTATGCTGCGTCCAGCCCAGCGCGTACAGGAAGGTGGTGGTACGATCGGCCGCACTGGTGGAGGCCAGAACTTCACACACTTTCAGGAAGTCGGCTTTCGGCGTACCGCAGATGTTTTCCACCACATCCGGCGTGTAACGGGAAACGTGCTGTTTGAGCAGGTTCCAGACGCAGCGTGGATGACTTAAGGTTTCATCGCGTTTTGCGTAGCCATTTTCATCGAACTGGTAGTTCCAGGACGACTTATCGTATTGACGTTTTTTAGCGTCGTAACCGCTGAACAGACCGTCTTCAAAAGCAAAATCATCCCGCACCAGCAGGCTGGCGTTGGTGTAGTGCTTAACGTATTCAGCATTGATTTTGTTATTTTCAATCAGATACAGCAATACGCCGGACAGGAACGTAATGTCCGTGCCGGAGCGAATCGGCGCATAGATATCCGCAACCGACGCTGTACGTGTAAAACGGGGATCGACAACAATCAGCGTAGCATCATTGTTGTTTTTAGCTTCCATCGCCCAGCGGAATCCTACCGGATGTGCTTCAGCGGCGTTACCGCCCATTACCATCACGACGTTAGCGTTTTTGATATCAACCCAGTGGTTGGTCATCGCACCGCGACCAAATGTTGGAGCAAGACTTGCTACCGTTGGTCCGTGTCAGACGCGTGCCTGGTTGTCTACTGCCAGCATGCCGAGTGAGCGCACAAATTTTTGCGTCAGCATGCCGGTTTCATTACTCGCCGCAGATGCACACAGCATCCCGGTTGAAAGCCAGCGGTTTACCGTAACGCCCTGCTCATTCTTCTCAATAAAGTTGGCATCACGGTCTGCTTTCATCAGTTTTGCAATGCGGGAGAACGCTTCATCCCAGCTGATGCGTTGCCATTTGTCGGAACCAGGAGCGCGATATTCCGGGTAGCGTAAACGGCTTTCGCTGTGCACGTAATCCAGTAATCCTGCGCCCTTAGGACAAAGTGCCCCACGGCTCACCGGATGATCGGGATCCCCCTCGATATGATAAATCGACTCTTTGGCGTTTTTTGCTCCATCACCAAGGCTATACATTAATAGCCCGCAACCTACGGAACAGTATGTGCAGGTGTTTCGGATCTCTTTTGCGCGTAACAGTTTGTAGTTTCGCGCCTGAGCCAGTGCCATTTTGGGTGCAAAACCCAGTGCTGCCACTGTTGTTCCCGCCATACCGCCCGCGCAGATTTTAAAGAATTGTCTGCGGCTGACGTCCATTGCTTTCCTCTTTTTTACAGGGGTTCGTACAAGACATCTTTCACCTTGCGCCAGCGCGGCAGTCTGAAAGATGACATGTACAACTTCGCGTCGAAACTAACAGCTATATCCATATTTTTTTTGCGTCAAATCAATAACGAAACGGTTCCGCTACTAAATAGTGCAGTTTGTGTAACCTTTGTACCCACAAGGAGTTAGCTAAAAGCTAATTAGTTAGCCCGTACTGACGTAAAAGTGCTATAAATTTCAGCTTCATTTTTGCCAGGACGACGGACAGACAAACAGCATGACAAAACAAAAAGCAACGTTAATCGGACTCATCGCCATCGTGCTGTGGAGCACGATGGTGGGGTTGATGCGTGGAGTGAGTGAAGGACTGGGGCCGGCGGGCGGCGCAGCGATGATTTTCTCATTAAGCGGTATTCTGCTGATATTTACCGTCGGATTTCCGAATATCAAAAAAATTCCGCCTCGCTATTTAATCGCGGGTAGCGTGCTTTTTGTCAGCTATGAAATTTGCCTGGCTTTGGCATTAGGTTATGCCGCTACCCGACACCAGGCAATAGAAGTAGGAATGGTCAATTATCTCTGGCCAAGTCTGACGATTTTGTTTGCTATATTATTTAATGGTCAAAAAACAAACTGGATGATTATTCCAGGATTAATTCTCGCATTGACCGGAGTCTGCTGGGTTTTAGGTGGCGAGAACGGTCTAAATCCAGGTGAAATTATCAGCAACATTGCCAGTAGTCCGCTGAGTTATTTTCTCGCATTTTTGGGTGCTTTTATCTGGGCAACATATTGCACCGTCACTAATAAATTTGCGAAAGGGTTTAATGGCATTACCGTTTTTGTTTTACTGACCGCGACAAGTTTGTGGGTCTACTATTTTATGACGCCCCAACCAGAAATGGTTTTTAGCACACCGGTGACCATTAAGATGTTCACGGCTGCATTAACGCTAGGATTTGCCTACGCAGCATGGAATATCGGAATTTTACACGGTAATGTCACTGTCATGGCGGTAGGGTCTTATTTCACCCCTGTGCTTTCTTCTGCACTGGCTGCCGTATTGCTCAGCGCCCCGCTGTCGTTCTCGTTCTGGCAAGGCGCACTGATGGTCTGTGCTGGCTCACTACTTTGCTGGCTGGCAACACGTCGGGCATAGAAATCAGGCCGGGTTTCTGGCATAGAGATAGAACCCGGCTACACTCTGGTCAGTTAACGGATAATAATTGTACATTTCGCTTGTGTTTTATGTTTTTATTTGTTTAATTAAATGTTAAATGACTGGTAGTTAATCAACACCCGAAAATATTATATGTTCACCTATAACCCTCCGGTTGTATATATTTTACATAGGTTACTAACGATTAGTAAACCATAATCAGCACAATAGTCCCCGTCGAAAATATATCCCAACAAAAGGTCACATATTAAGATTAATATAATCAGCTGTATTATGT
>NZ_JANEWM010000006.1:0-118223 GCF_028069825.1 Citrobacter sp. Igbk 14 | reverse complement strand
CTTCAAATCTTTGTGAGTTTAATTCTATATCCCCGTACTTTTCTTTTATTTCATTGATTGAAGGAGTAATGCTTCTGGTCAGAGATGACAATATAGGCCATTCAGTATTGCCTTGGCCCCTGAATAAATTCCCATAAATCCACTCCCCATTGGATTTTTTAACAAGATTCAGAAAGTCTGCGACACTACTAACAACTCCAGCACACGCGGTGTTATCCTTTGAATATAGATCTTTCATTAATCACCTAGCATTAGTTATGTTTTAAAGTCATTTTCTTTTTGAACTTAATGTTCAATGATAAGAAATGCAAGCATATTTTAAGACTTGATTCTTAGCTAAGAAGCGTCTGCTCCTGGCACGGAGCGGCCGGTCACACGCTAGACAGTGATCCCCATGATCCTGATGACGCTCTGCTGTGAAGCAGTTTTGAAATAGTCGCTTTTAATTAAGGTCATGCCCTGTTTGCGGTAGAAATTACAGGCGCGTTCGTTCTGTTCAAGAACCTCCAGCCATACAAAGTCTTTCCCCCTGGCCCGGGCCAGCTCTTTGACGGTGTCAAACATGACCTGACCGTAACCTTTATGGGTGTCAGCAGGATCAAGATAGAGTTTGTTAAGCAGCATCCCTGATATATTCGTATCAGGGATGCTGCTTTCATAGGTCACTTTCGCAAAACCAATTGGTCTGTCGGTCTCTGCAACATACCAACAAACCGCTTGCTCTTTCAGGCTCTGTTCCAGTTCGTCCAGAGAAAATTCGCTTGCTAAAAAAGCTTCCAGTTCAGACTCAGACTCCCACAGATGTTCGAAGTGTGCGCGGTAGATGCGGTAGCCCAGCGCATTAAGCAACATCGCGTCGGCCGGTGTGGCTTCACGGATTTGTAATGACATGAATGATACCCGTCCTGGTAATAAATTAACGATTACTGAACTATATCAAAATTGTCAGTGATACAGTGGTATGCGAATATTTCAGAGGCTTATCAGTATGAAGATTGTTTTTATCCCTGCGTTGATCGTCGTCCTGATTGATAAAGAACAGGACATGGGGCGGGAATTGATCCGCGATGAGGTTGAGTCTATCCGAGATGGCGCTACAGCCATCCGCCTGTCGGCCGAAGCAGCTGAGGATATAATCAGAGAGCGCGGCTACCGCGATATTGATCCTGAGAATGTCTGGCGCGAGTGGCTGGCGTATAAAGCTGACTGAATGTCGATGGGAACTCGCTGCTTTAGTGGCATAGGAAAATTGTGCACTTACACGGATGCGTTTACTCCGCGCCAGGCGTGGAGCTGAGGGGCACCATTGATATGACCTTAACAGATGGATGGGAGAGTTTTTGGGGGCAAATTTGGGGGCATTTCTAAGGGCAGGGACATGAAAAGGGACACATTAATAGCTGCTATAACCCGCTATTAACTGTCACTGCAATTTTTTATCTTACTGATTTATATGTATGTATTTGAGTTTTAGGTTGATTGTTTTTTCCTGTGTAATCGCAGAGTAATTAAGCAAGTTGATTATCGCGCAAAGGGCGTGACAGGGTGCATGTGGGTGGTGAGTCAAAACACCGAAGCACGGTGCTGCGACTCCTCAATGTTATCCCCGTGCTGATTTCTTACTCTGTGTTCGATCGGATGAAATAACAATGGCTATGCCAGCCAGAACGATCAGTGTGCATACCAGAATTCTCAAATCAGGCAATTCGCCAAGAAATAGCACCCCACCTACCGCAGCAATACAGGGCACGCTCAACTGAAGTGTGCTGGCGGTTGCGGAAGACATACTGGCAACAAGTTGATACCAAAGTACGTAAGCCACACCAGAAGCCAGTCCGCCGGAGAGCAGGGCAAGGATGACGCCGTTGGCGTCAGTATGCACGGGTTCCTGTCGTACCAGACTCAGAATGAGAATAACCGGAAGGCTCAGAATGAAATTTCCCGCAGTCGTCCCGGCAGGAGAGAGAATGTTTTTCCCTCGCACAGAGTAAGCTCCCCATGCCAGGCCTGAAGCAACCATCGTCAGGGCAGGTATAAAAGGGGGAGCGGTTGCGCCGGGGAGCAGCAGCATAATGATTCCCCCAATGGCAATGACGATCCCGGTGGCTTTGTATCCGCTAAGTGTTTCGCCTTTAATTAATCCCCAGCTAATCATGCAGATCTGCACTGCGCCAAATAGCAGTAATGCGCCTGTTGCGGTATTGAGCTGAACATACGCGATTGAGAAGAATAATACATAGGCACACAGCAACAGGGCATCGATGATTTTCCAGCGTATGTCTTTCAGTTTTCCCCGGGCTATATGCCAGATAAACAGCGTTACTGCACCACCGAGTAGTCTCAGCACGCTGAACGTCTCAGGATCCGAATACCCATTCTTTAAAGCAATACGACAGAGGATAGAATTGGCTGCAAATGCAGTTAACACCAAGAGAACCAGCAACAGCTTTTTCATACCCATCCTTAATGTTGACGATCTGTTGCTGAGTATAGAGTGCGTACATCAGGACAGGCACGCTAACGATGCTTTTGGTTATAATCCAACACGCCAAGGTTGCGCAAGGTGCGGGCGCTATCCCTAAGTGATGTTCAGGAAAGTGAGAATGGAAAGAATTGATACACGGCCACCATAGCGGAGGTACTTAATATCACACTGATGACGAAGTAAGTTTTGAAGGGCTGCTTTTGTGTTTTATGGCGAAAGAGTTGTTGGCCGACAATAGCACCAGCCCATCCGCCTACAACGCCAAATACCAGCAACGTGGATTCCGGCACTCTGCGCCAGGCCTTACGCGCTGCCATTTTATCCACGCCGTAAATCGCCAGCGTCAATATATTGGCGAGCAGGCCCCATATTAGCAACGGATGTGGGGCAAAAAGGCTACCGGCCGCAGCGCAGACCAGTAGCAAATAACAACAACGATTGAGATTCATATCATTAACCACAGCCAGAACGGAGAGGCGGTTATCTTAACCCAGAACCGACACCGATAAATGGACATGAGATTCTCAGAAGCTAGGGTTATCCAGATTTCGAAGCAGAAAATGTCGGGATCGCATGGTCAGCCTGGAAAATAGAACATTATGAAAAGTAATGATATTGTTCTACAAACCACGCTCATAACGAGGTTATATGAAAATCAGAAGGTTCAGAAATGGAGATGAAATTTCGTTATTCAGCGTATTTTTATCTTCTGTACATACCCTCG
Organism: Citrobacter sp. Igbk 14; assembly: GCF_028069825.1. Taxonomy (NCBI): domain Bacteria; kingdom Pseudomonadati; phylum Pseudomonadota; class Gammaproteobacteria; order Enterobacterales; family Enterobacteriaceae; genus Citrobacter; species Citrobacter sp. Igbk 14. The sequence continues at coordinate 115,014 of NZ_JANEWM010000006.1, read as the reverse complement.
CATCCCACTACTACACACATGAACAAATAGCTGCCTGGGCCCCATCAGATATCGACCCGGACCACTGGACCAATCGCATGAGGGCACTACGTCCCTTTGTTGTTGAAGTGGAGGGTGAAATAGCTGGATATGCGGATGTTCAGCCCAATGGGTACATTGACCATTTCTATGTCTCGGGAGCCTACCCGAGACAGGGCGTAGGGACGCTACTGATGGACCGTATTCATGAAGAAGCCAGAGAACGTGGAATGGGTGAACTTACTTCAAATGTCAGTAAGGCTGCGGAAGCATTCTTCCTACGGCACGGCTTTCATGTCGTGGAACGAGGTTTCCCTGTGTGTCGTGGCGTGACACTACAAAATGCACTGATGCGGAAATATTTGGCGAAACAATAGAACACCGGCTGATTCCTACCCGGCACGGTCCGTAGTGAGCGAATAGTGGAAGTGAGTCACGCACGGGGGAATTACTTATATTGCCATGTATTATAAACGGTGAGCAGGTAATAGCCCCTTAATGAGTCGATTATTAAATGCAAACGGAGCATAGTAAGTCATTCGGTACAAGATTATGCAGCCCAATCCATCTACACAAAAGAACTGTGAGGCCACAAATATGACGCCTACTTTACAAGGGGCTCTTGTAACGCTCCGTCCTCTGCTTAAGACGGATGCTCCGCTATTGATTGATGCGGCTGAAGATGGGGAACTTTGGTCTCTGTCATTTACGGTAGTTCCATCTGCTGACACTGCTGATTCGTACATTCAGAAAGCCCTGAAGGGGCAGGCCGAAGGCACCGTCATGCCGTTTGCTGTAACGCTCTCATCCGACCAACGTGTCATTGGGTCAACGCGTTTCTGGAAGATTGATCGCGAAAACCGAAAGCTCGAAATTGGTCACACCTGGTATTCACAAAGCTGGCAAAAAACAGCTGCAAATACCGAGAGTAAACTGTTACTGCTGCGATATGCCTTTGAGCAACTTAAGTGTGTTCGCGTTCAGTTTACGACTGATGTATTGAATGAGCGCTCTCAGGCTGCCATTCTCCGTATTGGTGCGGTCCAGGAAGGTATCATTAGAAATGAACGAATTATGCCTGATGGTCGAAAGCGTACCTCCATACGGTACAGCATAATCGATGATGAGTGGCCGCAGGTTCAGACCAACCTTGAGCGCCGTCTTTCCGGTCACCGGTAAGAAAAATTATCGAAGAATTGCCGACAGGAGGTATGGGATACTACGTGTTTTACCTCGCAATCGACGCCTTTGAACGCCTGACCTCAAAAGCAGTATCGCGGTCACTCTCTTGCTGGCAGGAAGAGATCGATCTGCGTTCTTTCAATTGATGTAGGGCGGACATCACTCACCAGGCAGAAGTGCAAGAAATATCGCAGGATCTCAAACTCAGTTCATTAAGGGCTTGACCTGAATTGCCTGCGCCAGACCTGCGGACTGATAGTAAATCGTTTCTGAAAGTGATGCCGTAGCGTGCCTGCGCTACCAAATCCGTTTTGTTCTGCAATGCGTTCAATGCTTAGACTGCTACTTCTTAATGCTAGTTGCACACGTTTAAGCCGCTCTTCAAGCAACCACTGAGTAGGAGTTAGCCCTGTAGCTTCCAGAAAACGGCGCTGTAAGGTGCGTGGACTCATACTTGCACGATTCGCTATGGTTTCTAAGGTATGAGGCTCGGCGATATGTGTATGCAGCCAGTCAAATAATAAACCCAGACGGCGGCTTTCCTGAGCACGAGCGACAGGATGTGCTATCTGCTGAGACTGATCACCATCACGATGAAGTTGGATCACCAGCCGGCGTGCCACATTATTGGCAATTTCAAGGCCGTAGTCGCTGCGCACTACGTGAAGACAAAGGTCGATACCAGCAGCACTGCCAGCTGATGTCATCAAATTGTCATCACCGATGTACAGCACATCATTGACCACTTCTATTTCCGGGTAACGCTGCTGTAACTCGTCAGTATATCGCCAGTGTGTTGTCGCCTTTCGTCCGTTTAACAGACCTGCGGCGGCAAGGACAAACACGCCTGAACAAATAGACATGATACGACAACCGCGCTGGTGAGCCTGGCAAAGAGCAATACAAAGCGCTTCAGGTACCGGAGTTTGAACTCCGCGCCAACCAGGAACTACCAGCATATCCGCTTGTTCAAGCAACTCATACCCACCATCCACCATCACCCTTATTCCACCCGTTGCCCGCAATTCGCCATCATCAATGGAAGCGACAGCAAAGCGATACCAGTTTTCTTTCAGTTCAGGGCGTGGCAGACCAAAGATTTCTACGGCAATGCCAAATTCAAAAGTACATAGCCCGTCGTAAGCCAGAACGACGACCTGCGGGCGGGGATCTGTTGTCATAATCCTGGCGATTTCTGTCATGGTTGGTAGCGGTGGAGGTAGCTGATATCTGGTGAGATAAGAGGTAACACAGTACACCACACTACAACAAGAGAGAAATACCATGAGTTCAGTAACAGCGATCCCCGCCGCCAGTGCCCCTGAAGTTATCAGTCATTTTTCCCGCCGCCTTAGCGTGGAAACAGACTGTTCGGATGTCAACGCAGCCATGAATGCAGGAGAAGTGGACTTCGTGCTGTTGCATGTCGTTGGCAGCCAGGAATCTTTTGCTCGTCGCCATCTTCCCAACGCCATTCATCTACCACACAAAATGATCACCGCAGACATGATGAATAAATGGCCTGATGATACGCTGTTTGTCGTCTATTGCGCCGGGCCACACTGCAACGGAGCCGATAGAGCTGCACTGAAACTGGCTCAGCTTGGCCTGGCAGTCAAGATAATGATTGGTGGACTCACTGGCTGGGAAGATGAAGGACTGGCCTTCGCAGAAAACGCGGTTGGCAGTTCACGGCGGTGTTGAATTTTTCGGCTGATTCGCACATTTTATTAATGCAACCGGATATGACCGACGCCAGTTTATGGCACGAAGCCGCCTGTTATGCAGTAACTGTGTACCAGACATCGACAGGCGGCTTTGAGCAGCAATATTGTGCTGCAGAGGCGGTGGTCGCTCCCTCCGGCAGTCCCAAATTAACTCAACCACAAAAACCAAACCATTTGATTTTTCGCCGCGTTAACGAGAGAGTCCTTATAAAACACATGGGATAAGGAAGAAACGGAATGTTCACTCTTTACATGAGGTGGGATGCCGAGCGAGAACTGGCTCCTGGTGATATTCAGTTCATTCTGTCGCCACGAGATGCGCTGGATATGGCGGGCATCTTTTATGAACTGGATTACCTGGAATACGACCAGTGCAACCGCATTCTGCCTCACAGCGTCCCGAAGCGACAGAGAGGGGTTTACCACCGATACGCGACACAACCCTACAAACGCAAGCGTCTTACTGAATACGACGGACTCTATGATGAGGTGAAATGGAATCTGGAACACGGCGGGATGGTTGGCGTTGACACCAGCGAAAAATGGGAGCACTTCCGCAATCCGTTCTATTTCGATGATGACAGTAATCTGATTTATGACTGCTTCATGGATACCTACAGTGAGGGTTTTCAGCAGGCAGTGCGTCAAATCTACGAATATAGCCTAAACGAGCATCAGGGAAGAAAGCCGCCTCCGACCATTAAACATCACTATGCCGATGCCCCTATACAACGCGCCCAGGCGGATAGAACGATTAACAGTAAAGCTGCCGGACGTCTTCTGGCTGCGGGTGGTATCTACAACGGCAATGTTGAGGGATTCCATCAGACCGTACAGCAGCTCGGTGGTGATGCGCCAGCAGGCTACGATCAGGTCATGGACAACAAAGGGTTATTAATTACCGCTGCGTCTGTCACAGCCGGGCTGATGATGGGAAAAGTTAACATCACTGAAGAACTAGAAGAGCTATCGTCATTAAGCAAAATCCCAACGTTTGAATCTCCTGCTTTAAAGGGGTTTATCTCTGAGTCAGGGACATTACTGAATGCTGAACACGCCGTTGTAGATTACAGAAAACTATCTACTTACTCTTTAGACCCTACTCATCCAACTGGAGGGCATAAAGCGAGGGTGTTCCAGTCAGCGTTGGGTTATAACCCAACGAATGCTGACGTTTTAGGTGCACGAGTTCAGGAGGGAGTATTGTCAGCGCCAGCGAAGATGCTAGACCCAATTAATTTTGGGCAAAAAATGGCCGTAGACATGCCAATTTTAGGGATAAATGGCAAAACAGCGACAGTCCGAACGGGCTGGATCTATGAAACAGGTTCGTTAGTACCAAGACTAACCACTATTTTTGTGAAATGAGAGAACTCATGATGAAACGAGCCGAACTTGATGTGGTAGTTTTAGCAGAGGACTTGCCTGAGGAAGGCTTAGCAAAAGGGATGATCGGGACGATAGTCGTTGTATTTGAAAACCCGACACTCGCTTATCTAGTTGAGTTTTGTGATGAGGAAGGCCGAACAATTGCTCTGCCCGCGTTGCTATCAGACCAAGTGATTGATTATCTTCCACCAGAGAGACCCGCTGTACGGTTTGAGTGAAAAGCCCGCATTCCAAGTGCGGATTTAAGGCAATGACCTCCTGCTTTAAAGAGTTTTATCTCTGAGTCAGGGACATTACTGAATGCTGAACACGCCGTTGTAGATTACAGAAAACTATCTACTTACTCTTTAGACCCTACTCATCCAACTGGAGGGCATAAAGCGAGGGTGTTCCAGTCAGCGTTGGGGTATAACCCGACAAATTCAGTCGTGTTAGCGAGTAGAGTCCAGGAGGGCATATTAACCGCCCCAGCTAAAGTATTGGACGCGAACCAGCACGGACAACGAATGGCCGTAGATATGCCGATATTAGGCGTTAACGGTGAGACAGTGATAGTACGCAGCGGTTGGATATATGAACCTGATGCTGCAGTTCCACGCATGACAACGATTTTTGTTAAATGAGATGTAGTCCATGAGAAGAGAAGAGTTTGAAGTGGTTGTATTAGCGGAAGATTTGCCGGATGAAGGGTTAACTAAAGGCATGTTGGGTACCATAGTATTCATACATGAAAAACCATATCTGGCTTACATGGTTGAATTTGCTGATGATGAGGGGCGAACTATTGCTATGCCTGATCTTTTGCCTGAACAAATCGCAGATTACAGATTATAAAACGATACAAATCAAATGATCGGCTTATTCAATACGTGGATGGTTTCCAATAACTACCCGGTAACCAGTCCAGTAGTGCCGGATACCATGGCAGACTTAATACGCAATCCAGCGCTAGCGGAGTGGGATATGTAGTGCCATACCGATTTTGGCCACATACGCAAAAGTACGGAATGTCCGCTCCTGGCACCAGGCTGACGGTTCAAATGATAAGAATACCTAGATTTCAAGTGCGGCAATGATGACGGCTTCCATTTTTTCTGGGGTAGTGAACGGAGCAAAACGCTTTAGCGGCTTGCCATCGCGTCCGATAAGGAATTTTGTGAAGTTCCATTTTATCCGTCCCCCCAGTATGCCGGGCAATTCATCTTTTAGATAACGAAATACCGGATGCGTAGCGGCACCGTTAACCTCCACTTTTTCAAACATCGGGAAGCTTACACCGTAGTTGACGTGGCAGGTCTGCGCGATTTCGTCGGCGTTGCCGGGTTCCTGCTTACCGAACTGGTTGCAGGGGAAGCCAAGGACCACCAGTCCCCGGGCCGCGTACTTTTTGTAAAGCGCTTCCAGACCTGCGTATTGTGGCGTGAAGCCACAATGGCTGGCGGTATTTACCACCAGAACCAGCTTGCCAGCATAGTCAGCCATAGAGATAAGCTGGCCGTGCAGGCTGGTGGCTGTCAGTTGATAAAAGGTGGTCATAGCGAACTCCTCAGAGCAGGACCGGTTAGACATCGGCATAGCCATACAGCACGGTGCTGCTGGGGCAAGTGAGAAGCGGAGGTGAGTCCGCTCGGTTTAGTGCTGTCAGATTCCGTCCCTAATGCTCCAAATCTTCGCGAGTGGGTCCTTGAAAGTAAAGGGTACTAATATGGCAACTACGCGGTTGAGTCAGCACGAAACGAAGCGTTTCCCAGACAGTACGCCCATTCATTAGACGCTAGCCCATTTTGGATTGATCGTCGACAAATACATCTAACCCGCTAAGTAAGCTCACATCCGCTGGATATGTCGCTAACTCACCGAACGGCGCATTAGTCGCGATCATCTTGTGAGTTAATAGGTTAACGTAATCACTACCGTGTCAGTATACACGCCTGCCGATGGCCATTTCTGCGGTGGGACTGAACCGTAAACCACCAGGCTCTGCGCTTGCCCATCACCGGAATACTGCTTTTCCGGGTTGTCCGGCGTCCACGTTATAGAATGGGCAGCATCCTGATACAGGGCATAGCTTACGCACTCACCGTTATGGCACAGTGCGCGTTGGTTCCCCTCGGGGTGCAGACCATGACCGATGCTGACGGAATAGTCCGTCCCGGTTGGGCACTGGACGGTAATATTCGCTGTGGATGTCGCGTGAAGCAGATCGCCCTGAGCGGGGCTTTTGCTGCCGAATGCCATATCGTCCACGCTGACCACCTCACAGCCATTTTTCACCGTAGCAGAGGCGCGAATCTGGTCTGTAATGGTTGTCCCATTCAGGGCGCCACAGGCCGGGAGCGCTTGCAATGAACTGGCTGAGGTGTAGGCAATTTGTATTGCCGTGGCGTAGTCATAGTACATCCCGGCGCTGATATTCGTCTGACCGGGATTTATCTTGCCGATAAGCGGTATATCATGTTCAGCCGTCCCGCCTGCCGACAAGGCAAAATCGATTTGAGCATAGACGTTATTATTTTGACTTAGCGGCGAATGCTGATCGTAAATCGAGTAAACCGAAAAATAGAGCGGGGTACTTGAAGGTTCGTTCTGGCTCATCGCCAGCGGGTTGTTCGCCATAACCTTCAGACAGGCGCGGACATACTCGGCCTGACCATCGTAGTTATTGCAGGTAAACGAAAGTCGGGTTGCGGTGGTGCCAGTTTGTCCGGCGGTTACGGTACCAAAATCCAGCCCTGCGGGGCTGCCGTTCCAGCAGTTAGCTGCCACGGCGACTGGACTGAATGTAAATATCAGTACCACGAAAAGGATGAGAAACCAGAGTGAACGAATTACTGACATAGTGCGTTTATTTTCTCCACTGACCGAGAAGCGCTAAATTGCGTCGGCAGTTTTAGAGAACATGAAGAAGATGCCCATTGAATGCGCAGCGCTCCGCCAGCCGGGGGATCTTCCAGATAAATTTTACCTTCATAGCCGACAATGGATTGCGCAGTGCCCAGAGCAGGTGTCTGCCCATGACGATCCCGTACGCTAACTTCTGCAGAGAAGGGCGCATATTTGCCATCGGGTGTTGTGACGGTTAGCAGAACGGCATGCGTGCGATAAATGTTAAAGCTGGCGACGGCGCCGCGCCCGGTTTGTGGGATCAGGATTTCATTGGTGTAGGGCGCGCGATAGTCTTCATCGAGACCGAGAGGGTCGATATCGATATGGTTTGCCTGATAGGGATTCAGGTTATTTAGGAACAGCATACCATTATTATCCGTATGACCAACCGGGCGATGCTCCAGATAAACCGGCACATTGGCTACCTTCGCCGTATCGACGAGGGCGAAAGCGCTACCCAGTTCGCGGGTGGCGTAGAAATGCCCCATAAACAAACCCACGGCACCGGTCATTGAGCCGTAGTCGTTATTCTGTTGCTCATCGCGATTGTAGCCTAACGCCAGATCGCTCCAGGTGTTACGGCGCTGGAGACTGGCATGGATGTTTTGATTCTTGCCTTGTTGCGCAGAAAGATTCCAGCCCCAGCCCGGTTTATTGGATTCCAGCGAGTGCGACAGGTTGGCCTGCACGGAATTTCCGTCTTTATCATGATTATTCTGCAGCGAGAGGTAATCCTGATGACGAAATAGCGGAATACTGAATGTGACGTACACGGTGGTGTTGTGTTCGTCGCCAAGTGATTGTGTGATGCTGGATGAAAGATTAACCTGATTTTCAAAACTTTTTGACCAGGAGATTCCCAGATAGCGTTCCGCATACTCGGGGAATGTCTGGCTGACCCAGCTCGCACCGAAAGTACCCGTCTTATCAAACGACATGCTGGCAAAGGCAGAATCTTCACGGCTGGCAATGTCGTTATCCGCTATGGATGAAATATCGCGAAACCCCCGACTGGCCTGTGAGTGTGAGAGCGAGAAATTAAAGATCTGATTGTTCCACTGCCAGCCGGAACCCCATTGGTTACCACTGTTCGCCTGATAACGACTGGCGGCTGCATTAGCATGAAGTGTACCCAGCGACGGAGAGAGCAAATAATCCCAACCTACCCCCTGATTATGCAGACAGCCACTCTGCTCGGTATGCATGCCGACGGTGGTGGTGTCGTTCAGGCCGTGACGCCAGTCGCCCACGCCGACCAACTGAGGATCATAGCCAAAAGAACGGTAAGTGTAATCTTCCCGTACCCAGCCCAGGCTCATGCCCCAAGTTGTTAGCCCATCCGAAAGGAGTTGATTGGTGCCGTAGAGATTCAAGTCCACCACGCGTTGTTTACCATTCACATCGGTAATTACCACCTGCGCACCTTCGCTGCCAGTAAAAACCGGTGCTGTGTTAAGCGTAAATTGCCCGGGCTGAACCTTCTGCGAAGAGGTTCTGATACCTTTGACGTACAGATCAACGGTGGACGGTAGCACGACGCTATCGGTCAGAATATCCTGCGATGAGGTGTTAAAGTTGGGTTGAGTGCTGTAGTTATGTGCAAGGCTAATGCCACCAAAACGGACGCTATTCGTCCATGATTGTGCAGATGTATAACCATCCCCGAGCCTGAGTGTGAGCAGTTTATCCACGTTTTCGTAGTTCCAGTTGCTCATCAGGCGATGCGTTCCCGTTTGCGCTTCGTTGCTGCTGCTCGACTCTTGCGTATTGAAGGATGTGGAGAAAAAACCAGGGCCAACGCCAAAGGTGCGAAACTCGCTATAAGCTGAAGTCTCTTGTACGCCGTTTTCGTTGCTGGCGAATAAATCGTAATTTAACGCGAGCCCCCGCACTTCGGGTGACAACTCGGACGTACGGATAAGGCGCGAACCATTGCTGCTGGAAAGATGGCTTTCTTTGTCGAGCCAGTTTTTACTGGCGGTAATGGTCAGGCTTTGATTAAGGTTGTCGAAAGTAACATTGAGGCCATCCTGTGAACTGATATCAAAATAACCTTTTTGCTCCGGCAGAGATGACACTTTCAGGTTAAGTTTATCCATATCCTGACCAGCAATATAGAGTTTGTTATTGATGTTCCTGGCCTTAATAAACCCCTTAACCGGTTGCTCATTTATCGTTGCAGTCAGATACAGCGTCTCATTTTCCGCAGCCTGGACTGTGGGACATACCAATAAAAAAACAATAACGGATTTAAGGTATAATTTTAACGATCTGCGTTTTAGCATTGTCATTCAAATTAAGTGATAAAGATGACGCAGTAGTTATTCCATTCGGTAACGGCCATTCCTTTTCACTATGCGGTAATACATAACCGAGTAATCCTTTGCTCATGGCAACATTTTTTGTGCCCGAAACAAGGAAAACATCGCTTAATTTAACATGCTGGGCACCATTGTTTTTTATTTTTAACATTAATGGATGGGCAGAACGATCGATTGATATAGCCAGTTGGCTACTGATGGGTTGGGTATCTTTACAATTGACAAATACGGGAATGGAATAACGCAGCAGGAAACGTACCCCATCTTTATCAGCCATATTATTTTCGCCGGGGAGTTCATCAACGATAATACGGTAGGCCTGTTCGGTATCACCACTGTCTGGCGTTGCTAAGATAACCCGAACCAATTGCTGACGAGAAACTGGGATCGTGGTCATGGGAGGGCTAACCATTACGTCCTGGGTCTCGGTCAGGTTATCTTTATTGTTCTGTTGATGCCACGCATAAACGCGGATCTGCGCCCCAATAGTGGCACTACCGGTATTCCGTACATATATGGCCTGAGCAGATTCATTTCCACAGAATCCCAGCGTTACCGGGTAAACCTGCAGGGTGGCAGCGTATGAATTCACCGTGCAGACCAGACCAACAATGCTCATGCCTGCCCATAAAATAAACCGCTTCATATGCTGCACCTTTAAGAATGAATTAATACGTTACAGTTAAGGTTACGGTATCGGTATAGTCCCCAGCCGGGGCCTGTTTCAGGGCATTTGCCGTTACTTTCCCGAAGATAGGTAGTGCCTGCTGCTCACCGGTACCGATGCCTGAAATGCCGTTATCCACCAGGGAGGTACCACCCGGATGGTCGGTTGAAAGGCTATAGGCTACTTTTGTGGTGTCGGCGGTATCGTTAGAGCTCATTTCGAAATCATGCGTTTTATCCGTTCCGAGCCTATATCCGGTGCCGTTAGTACAAGTGACATAAGCTTTGGCTGAAGCGGTAACCGCCCCATCATTACTGCCGTGAGAACCAAAATCCATATCATCAACGCTGACCTTGCAGGATTTTTCTACGGTCAGTTTTACCGTCATTTGGTCGCTAACACTGCCTGAATCATCTGCAAAGACAGCGGATGAAAATAAAATGCTAATCGCAGTCAGAGATAATGCAGTGGCTTTACGGTTAATCATTTTAAAACTCGCTAAGGTTATATAATCGACTTTATAAGGGTGGAAAAGGCGAGGAAGGATAGAGATTACTCATCCTCTTTGATTATGTATTTGTGCTATGTGCAGATCATGTAAATAGTTAGGAACGCTATTTACATTTAGCAGAGCGAAATTTAATCACTGCCAAGTGTTATCGTGTAGTGTTGGTAAAAACATAACGGAAAATATACCTAAAAAGAGTCATCCCTCCCGGCGGTTATTTTCCACCGGGAGGGACATCAATCCAGATTAAAATACCGACAGCCCCAATCCTTGTTTTACTTCTCTTAGCGTTTGCTGTGTGATGTCGTAGGCCTGCTCGCTGCCTTTTTTAAGCATCGCCATCAGCATACCTTTATCCTGAATATAGGTTGCCCGACGCTCACGCATTGGCGCGATGAGTTCTTGCAGGCACATCTCCAGCTCATTTTTACATGCCCGATCACCCAATCCTCCTTGCTGATAATGCGCTTTCATTTCTGCGACTTTGGCCTTGTCCGGATGAAAAGCATCCAGATAGGTGAACACAACATTGCCCTCAATTTGCCCCGGATCGGATACTTTTAGGTGGCTAGGATCTGTGTACATTGCGCCGACGGCGCGATGGATAGTCTCTTCACTTGCCGACAGGAGCAGCGTATTGCCAAGTGATTTCGACATCTTGGCGTTGCCGTCAATACCCGGAAGACGGCTGGTTTCGCTTAACATAGCTTTACAATGATGCAAAACGGGGGCCGGTAACAGGCTATTCATCTTGTGTACGATTTCATTAGTTTGCTCGATCATCGGCAACTGATCGTCGCCGACGGGTACCAGGCTGGCTTTGAACGCCGTAATATCTGCTGCCTGGCTGATCGGGTAAACCAGGAAACCGACCGGCAGCGAACGGGCGAAACCTTTTTGCGCAATTTCATTTTTGACCGTTGGGTTACGCTCGACGCGAGCCACAGTAACGATATTCATATACAGTGCGGTGAGTTCGGCAAGGGCAGGTAGTGCCGATTGTAAACAAAAGGTGGTGAGTGAGGGATCAATACCTGCAGCGAGATAATCGGCCAGCACTTCGGGTATGTTATCTTGGATCTTTTGTGGATTGCTGCCGTTATCGGTCAGACCTTGCAGGTCTGCGACCAGAACAAACTGCTGATAATCGTGTTGCAGTATCGCGCGTTGGCGCAGGGAACCTACATAGTGGCCAAGATGCAATGGCCCAGTAGGACGGTCGCCGGTAAGGATGATGGATTTGTTGTACATAGAAGACTCCTTAAGCATAAAACCGAAAGGGGTCTCAAAATGCAAATAACCGCCTTTCGGCGGTTATTTAAAAATGGATAAACACATTCTGACCGCCTTTAAGAAGGCAGCCACCAACGCTGGTGGTTAAAACCGTTGCAATCGTGTTTTATATTCATCAAATCAACATATCACTGCCAGGCGCTGAGGTAAAGTAATGCTCTGCCCGGTCGGGGTGGCAACATCATTTTGGCTTTACGGGTAGGGTACCCATTGTTATGTTTGGAAATCCCTTTGTAATCATGGTGATAACTTTCGACAAGGAAGTACAATGCATAAAGAAGTTCCTGTGAAACTCGATCTAGCAGCATTGCAAAGTAGTGGGCCATTGCTGTGGGAGAAAAAGTTGCGTCCAGGTGACGTTTTGTTAGTTTGTGGAAACAGTCCATTCAGTTCACTAATTGTGAAAGCGAGCGGCGGACCATACTCTCATGCCGCTATCTGGATTCATGGTGGTGATTCAGGCATTGAAAGTCTATATCTTGCCGAATCGGATACATCGGGGGTTGGATTTACTTTTTTATTGCCAATGCGTCTGTATCCTGGGGGGCATTCCACTGCTGAAAAGGTTATTTGCATCCCCGAAAATCCGAGAGAATGGATTTTATTGCGCCATCCTGAATGCGAAAATATTGATCTCTCCAGGATGATTCAGGCTTCGAAAGATCTACAAGAAAATGATTTTTATAAAACCTACTCAGCTGTACCGAGACTTCTTGAGGCCATAACGCTACCAGACTTTCCACATTTACTGGCAAAACATGTTGCGCAAGCAATCGAGTCCTGCCGTTTTGATAAAGGAACGCGGGGCGCATTTTGTTCTGAGCTTGTCGCTACATTTTTTTCCAGACTCGGTCTGGAACTGTTTACCGATGGACGTGATCCGCAGACCGTTTCGCCAAATGATTTTTTATTGCCAGAATGCCGATTAACCGTGGTTACGGATGCGTTTGTCGATGCTGATAGTCTGCTGCCGGGAACCTATGGCTACGGAACGCCTTATCAAAAACGGAGTAACGATCCTTTTTTGCGTACGATGATAAGCAATCGCGACGTCTACGATAAAATCGCCGCAAGTATGAAGGGTGCAGAGCGCGCTCAGCAAGAAGCAAGTGCCTGGATTATTGCACAGCACATTAAGAATGCCAGTGCTATGGAGCACCAGTTTGCTGAGCAGATTGCGCTGGCAGAACGGTGGCATGAGAATGAATACGTCGAGAAATTACAGCATTATGCGATAATGTTTAAATATAGCCACCGCTTACTACAAAATGTATATGAACTTAATCATCACTATTGGTTCGGAGATAATCCCCTTATCGATATTGCTGCCTGGAATCAGGCGAGTGCAACGCTTCAATTTAGCGCCAGCCAGATGCTATATTGTGCCCAGCGTGCACTAATTAGAAACACGGCACTTTCAGGTCTGCGCAGAATAAGAAGCATACACAAAGTTTCACCGCCTGGCCGAATACAGTTAGTTAAATTTAGACGCTTACGTGCTAATAATTTGAAACTTTGGTGCCAGTATAAAAAAGACAGTTACGCCAGTCTTGACTCCTGTATAAAATTCTCTTCTGCAGGTGTGCCAGGTGAGCAGGCAACTGCCTATATTCAGGATGTAATCCAGAAAACTCACCAGTCACTTATCGATGAATATACCCATTAATGGGGGTACTTCCTCGGGGGATAGTTTAGGAAGTACCCGTCTGGACTTACGCACCGCTTTTTAGCTCGCTTCCAGCATCCCAAAGCTCACTATTCGCGAACGTCCCAGCTCTTTTGCACGATACAGCGCGACATCCGCGGCACGTAACAGGTTATCGCTCTGGGCGTGCTGCGGGTAGCTGGCGACACCAATAGATACATCAACGTGACCGATATCAGAGACGCCAAAGCTGAGCGTCAACTCGCGTACGCCGTTATAAATGTCCGTCGCAAAGCGATTGGCCGCTTCTTCATCCATACCGGCAAGTAGAACCAAAAACTCTTCACCACCGTAGCGGAAGGCCATTCCGTGGTCGTGAACAACGCGCTGAATAATGGCAGCGATACTTTTTATCACACCATCACCTGCCTCATGACCAAAACGGTCGTTGATGCTTTTGAAGTGATCAATATCGATCATCAGGCAACTGATCGGTTCCTGGTTGTGGACAGCCTGACTCATCTGGGTGCGCAGAGTGTCTTCAAGGTGATGGCGATTGCGCAGGCCGGTCAGTGGGTCATAAAGCGCTTTTTCCAGTAGTGCATCGCGCAGACGTTGGTTGGCCAATGCCAGTCCAAGTGCCTCGGCCAGCAGCTCCAGATAAGCACGGGAAGGGGCAGAATTGTCGCTGAGATTCTGGAATGAGAGCAAGCCGATGGCTTCACCCTGGGCGAGCAACGGTACGCACAGGGTATGATCCTGACAGGACTCAGGCAGGTGGTAGCAGGCGATATCCGGCTCGCCCTGCACGGGAGGATGACTTTGCCCACGGCGCACAGCCCAGCATTCATCCGGATGGAAAGAGTCTGCTTTGCCTTGCGGAGAGAGCCACTCGGCGGCACAGCGCATGTGCCAGGCCTCCCGGTCAAGAATGTAGAGCCGCCCGGCAACGCCTGGGGCAATGTTCGGGGCAAAAAGCTGTGCGACATTGATAACATCGGCAAAGTTTTCGCAGCCCTGTAAACGCTGGGTCATACGAGCCAATAGTTCGCGGATCGCCCAGTCGGCATCCCGCTCTTTCTCCAGCCGCTGTCGCGCAAGGCCGTTCTCGCGAAAAATGCGAATGGCTTGCGCCATGTCGCCAATCTCATCAATCTGATTAAAGTTAGGCGTCTCTACGGCGTAATCCTGCGAGGCGAGGCGGTGAACCACGTCGCTCAGACGCACAACCGGACGCAGTACGCGACGTTTCAAAATAAAGCCGAGGACAAACAAAAACAGCAGCGCGGTTAATCCGACCATAACTTCAGAGAGCGTACGCAGTATGCGGGATGTCCTGGTGGCATCGTCAATGCTGTTACGTACACGGTTATCGAGCAACTGCCGGAAATGATCTATCCGCACCTGCGCCCGTTCCAGCTCCTGTTCATAGGCTTTGCCGTAGAGCAGCGCGATAGCCTGTGACGTTTCTCCGCGGGCCATACTGGCGAGCGCCGTTGCTTGCTCTTCCTGTAGCGCATCGACAATTTGTAATCCTTCATGCAGCAGCGCCAGTTCTTCACCTGTCGCACCGACGTCTTTTAATTTTGTTAACCGCAGCTCAACCGCTTTTAGCGACGACGCCTTCTGACGATAGGCGTTCAGCGCCTCTGGATCTTTAGCGATCACGTACTCGCGAGCTAAATCGGACAATGACCAGGCATCGAGCTCTACCTCTTCGGTTAGCTGATCAAATTTATACCGCTGCTCTACCACCTGACGTTCAGTATTGTCTGCTCCGGATGCCATCAGCATAACAACACCGGAGGCAATGGTCAGGCATACCGTCGCACTGTAAGCCCAGTTGGTGATTGTGGCTATTCGCACTTTTTCGTTCCTTCTGCGACGATTAATGAATAAGCATGATTGAAATTATAGGAAACGTATGATTTTGCGTGAAAACAAAAGGCGACCCGAGGCCGCCCCTTGTTATCGTCATGCCATCATAAATCTGGAGGGGTTTTTCCTTCTTCCATGAACGCTTCATCGATACCTTCTACGTTGCCCTCATGGTCACGTCCGGAGAACAGATTCCAACTGGCCAAAAACAGCGCGGCGATCAACGGGCCAATCACAAAACCGTTGATACCGTATATCTCCATCCCACCGAGAGTGGTAATCAATATCAGGTAGTCCGGCATTTTGGTGTCTTTTCCTACCAGTAACGGGCGCAGGATATTGTCCACCAGTCCGACAATAATGACGAAAAATCCGACAATAAACAGCCCTTGCCACAGCTGGTGGGTGGCGAAGAGGAAAATGGCGGCGGGGACCCAGACTATTGCCGAGCCAACCGCGGGCACCAGCGAGAGAAATGCCATTAGTGCGCCCCACAAAATGCTGCCGTCGATGTCGACAATGGCGAAAGCAATGCCGCCAAGCGTGCCCTGTACGACAGCGACAACCGCCGTGCCTTTGACTGTCGCCCGTGTGACACCCACGAATTTGGCAAACAAGTGCTGCTTGGCAAAATCGGACAGCGGTAAGGAATCCAGAATCTGACGCACCAGATACGGTCCATCTTTCAGCAGGAAAAACAGCAGGTACAGCATGATGCCAAAGCTGATGGCGAAGCCAAAGGTTCCTTTACCAATCAGGAAAGCACTGCCTGCGAGGTACTGCCCGCCCTGCAGCGCAATGTCGGAGAGTTTTTTCTGGATCTGCGCGACATCATCCAGATTGTGTTCTGCGAGGAACCCTCTGGCCCAGTCAGGAAGATAAGAAAGAATAGAACTGACCACTTCCGGAAACTGTGTATTGTTTTGCTGCAACTTGGTGTAAACCACATTCAGTTCGATTGCCAACGACGACAGGATCACCATCAGAGGAATAAAAACAATCAAACAGATAATCCCGATAGTGATTAACGATGCCAGACCGTTACGTTCGCCAAGCGCACTGCGCAGTTTGTTTTTCACCGGGTTAAAGATAGTCGTCAGAATTGCAGCCCACAAGATTGCGGAGAAGTAGGGGGACAACACGTCGAAAAACGCCCAGGTCACGAGGGCAAGAATGAAAATGAAGAAACCTTTGGTCAGTCCGTTAAATCGCATTAGTGAATCCTGTAACTGAGAAGCAGTCTCGACTATAGAACTGTTCAGCAGAATTACCAACTGTGGATGTTGAACGATGTAACCAGGTTGTTGATAGGTAATGTGACGCAGGGCTGGCTTGATTCGCCAACCGGTTGAAAATTCGTTATGATCCACCCCCACTTTTTAGTCTGGTTGTCTGATGTCTACGATTCTCGACTCCTTTGTTGCTCCGCCGTGCCATGATGAAATAGAGATCCTTTGCCAGGATGAACATCTGCTGCTTATCAATAAACCCAGTGGGTTACTGAGTCTGTCGGGGAAAAATCCGCAAAATCTCGACTCAGTGCACTATCGCCTGGTACAGATATACCCGGGCTGCACGCTGGTGCACCGGCTTGATTTCGGTACTTCAGGTCTGATGGTCGTTGCACGCAATAAAGCAATCAATGCTGCGCTCTGTCAGCAGTTCAGCCAACGCTCGGTGACTAAGGTGTACAGCGCATTGTTATGTGGACACCTTAAACAGGATGAAGGTGTGATTGATGCTGCCATTGCCAAAGATCCTGCACTGTTTCCGTTGATGTCGATTAGTGCAATTAGCGGTAAGCCTGCGCGCTCCCGTTTTCGGGTGATTGAGCGCTTCAATCAACGACTGAAGGATGGAAGGTCACTGCCCCTGACGCGGGTACAACTGATGCCGGAGACCGGACGAACCCATCAGCTACGTCTTCACTGTCAGCATTTGGGTCATCCGATCTGGGGCTGTGATCTTTATGGTGGCCGTGAGTGGCCTGGCACGGAGCAGACGTCACGGCTGATGTTACACGCCAGCGAATTGCGCCTGGTGCATCCCATCAGCAAAGAACAAATCAATATCTGCCATGCCAGCCCATTTTAACCCGGCGGCTATTACGGTGTTATCTTGCTGCACGTTGCAGAATGACGGCTGACGGCTGGCGTTGCAGAAAACGCATCCGCAGCATCATCAACACCGCGGCAGAGGTCAGGCCAATAATAAAGCCCATCCAGAAGCCCGCTGGCCCCATGCGGTCGACGACCAGATCGGTGAGCGCAAGAATATATCCACTTGGCAAACCCAGCACCCAGTACGCCGTGAAGGTGATAAAGAAAATGGAACGCGTATCTTTATAACCACGCAGGATCCCGCTGCCAATAACCTGAATTGAGTCCGAAATCTGGTACACGGCAGCCAGTAACATCAGCTGTGCAGCCAGTGTGACAACTTCAGGATTATTGTTGTAGAGCAGGGCGATGTGCTCGCGCAATGTGACGGTGAAAATGGCGGTCATCATCGCCATACATACGCCGACACCTAAACCTGTTCTGGCAGCGGTCTGTGCATCCAGCGTTGATCCCTGACCCAGGCGGTATCCTACACGAATGGTGACGGCAGCAGCCAAAGACATCGGCAAGACAAACATTAATGAGCTGAAGTTCAGCGCGATTTGGTGTCCGGCGACGTCGACAATCCCCAGAGGGGAGACCAACAGCGCCACCACGGCAAACAGCGTGACTTCAAAAAATAATGCCAGCGCAATGGGCAAACCCAGCTGCACCAGGCGTTTCATCACCACGGTATCAGGTTTCTGGAAGCCACTGACATTACGGATGTCGCGCATTGATCGGGCGCGTTTTACGTAAGAAAGCATGGCGGCAAACATCACCCAATATACCGCCGCCGTTGCCACACCACAGCCTACGCCGCCCAGTTCTGGCATACCTAAATGGCCATAGATGAAAACATAGTTAACCGGAATGTTCACCAGCAGGCCGAGAAAACCCATTACCATTGCCGGTTTAGTCTTGGCCAAACCTTCGCACTGGTTACGGGCAACCTGGAAGAATAAATATCCGGGCGCACCCCAGAGCAGTGCGCGCAGATAGCCAACAGCTTTGTCGGCCAGTGCAGGATCAATGTTATGCATCGAGCGGATAATGTATCCCGCATTCCAAAGCACAATCATAATCAGAACGGATACGCTCCCCGCCAGCCAGAACCCCTGACGTATTTGATGAGCAATACGATCGCGGCGTCCGGAACCGTTAAGTTGCGCAATCACTGGCGTCAGCGCCAGCAACAGACCGTGGCCAAACAAAATTGCGGGTAGCCAGATGGACGTACCAATAGCAACGGCAGCCATGTCCGTCGCGCTGTATCCGCCGGCCATCACGGTATCGACGAACCCCATTGCGGTTTGAGCGATTTGCGCAAGAATCACCGGAATTGCCAGTGCTAATAACTGACGCGCTTCACTTACATACTTTTGCACGTGTACACCACTATATTGTTGTTATTTGAGAGACTAAAAAAGCCGCCTTATATGGCAGCAAGGAGAAAATGCAGGGGAAATTTCAGTCTATTGTAGCGAGGAATCTGTATTTCTCCAGTGAAAAAATAGGCGGGAGTGGCGCATTGCTGGCAACCTGATTTTCCACCTGCTATTGTGCACAGCAGAGATGTCTTAATTGAGTTCAGGAGTTACAGGTATGTTTACGGGTATTGTGCAGGGCACCGCGAAACTGGTGTCGATTGATGAAAAACCGAATTTTCGCACACATGTAGTGGAGTTACCTGAATACATGTTAGATGGGCTGGAGACCGGCGCATCGGTGGCACACAACGGTTGTTGTCTGACGGTGACCGAAATTAACGGTAACCAGATAAGCTTCGATCTGATGAAAGAAACGCTGCGTATCACTAATCTGGGGGACCTGAAAGTCGGGGATCTGGTCAACGTTGAACGTGCGGCAAAATTCAGCGATGAGATCGGCGGACATCTGATGTCGGGCCATATTATGACTACCGCTGAAGTATCTAAAATTCTGACCTCTGAAAATAATCGTCAGGTGTGGTTTAAAGTTCAGGATCCGTCGCTGATGAAATACATCCTGTACAAAGGATTTATCGGTATTGACGGTATTAGCCTGACGGTAGGTGAGGTAACACCGACACGTTTTTGCGTGCATTTGATTCCGGAAACTCTGGAACGTACGACGCTGGGCAAGAAAAAACTGGGGGCACGAGTCAATATCGAAATTGACCCGCAAACACAGGCCGTTGTTGATACGGTTGAACGTGTACTGGCCGCGCGTGAAAGCGCTATAAGTAACGTTACTGGCGAAGCGGGCGTTTAAGTCGGAATAAAAAGCCCCCGCGAGTTCGGGGGCGATGCTGTCTAACGGGGAACGCGGAGCCCGTGTTCAACGCCTCGAGAGAACACAACCTGCCACAGCTGAATGTCGCGCGCGCGAAATGCGCCAGCACACGCATTCAGGTAATAACTGAACATCCGTTTAAAACGCTCACTATAGTTGTCGGCAATTTCTGGCCAGGCGGTCATGAAACGCTCATGCCAGGCCATCAGAGTGGTATCGTAATCCGCACCAAAGTTATGCCAGTCTTCCATCACGAAATGTGGCTCGCTGGCGTTAGCAATCTGGCGAACTGACGGTAAACAGCCGTTCGGGAAGATGTATTTATTGATCCACGGATCAACATTATTGTCAGTTTTTCTAGAACCGATGGTATGCAGCAAAAAAAGACCGTCTTGCTTTAAATTGCGGTCAACAACGTCAAAATAGGTGTTGTAGTTTTTCGGTCCCACATGCTCAAACATACCAACGGAAACGATACGGTCGAACCGGTCATTCAGGTCGCGGTAGTCCTGCAGCAAAATCGTGACATCCAGCCCTTCACAGCGCGTCTGCGCCATTTTTTGCTGTTCTGCTGAAATCGTCACGCCAGTCACGCTCACCCCGTATTGTGACGCCATGAACTGGGACAAGCCTCCCCAGCCGCAGCCAATATCGAGTACGCGCATACCAGGCTTCAATTGCAATTTCTCGGCAATCATTTTTAGCTTCGCCTGCTGGGCAGATTCCAGGGTATCGGCATCTTTCCAGTAGGCGCAGGAATATTGCATGTAGGGATCAAGCATGCGGGTAAAGAGATCGTTGCCAAGATCGTAGTGTTCTTTGCCAACGACCCAGGCGCGTTTTTTGGTTTGTAAATTAAACAGACGGGCCGTTGCGATACGTAGCGTATCTCTGAAGTGGCGGGGGAGTTGGCTTTCAAGACCTGCACGCAGGACTTTGCTAAAAAACATATCCAGCCGATCGCATTCCCACCAGCCGTCCATATAACTTTCACCTAAACCCAACGATCCTTCCTGCAACACGCGTTTGAAAAAGTCGGGGTTTTTAACGCGAATATCTGCCGGTGCCGGGCCATTAATGGTAATGCCTGCACGGCTCAATAACTCATTGGTGATTCGGTACCAGTCATCATTCGGTACGCTGACGTCTTCTATACATGATGAACTCATAGCTTCTCCATCACTGGTCGGTGATCAGAACCTTAAAACAGCGTAGACGCTTTTTTGGGCTTTGTGAGAAATCTCACGGAATTAATCCGCGAATCTATAATCCGACGTAGAACAGAGGAAGGGAGGAACCCTTGCCGAAAAGGCCATCCATGGAAAAACGGGAACCTGCTTGTTCCCGTTACTCTATAAATCTTATCGTTTTATTAACAACCGAAAATCAGTATAGGCCTGAATTTTTGGCTATTCAACCGATAATTGTTAGCGGGCTAACTAAATGCCCGCAACAATGATTAATGTGACTCACCGTGGGCAATTTGCGCGCTCTCATCCGGCAAGGATGTGTTGTCAGTCTGTGACTGCATTTTGTAGCCTAGCGCGGCCAGCAGCACTGTCGTCAGCATAACGCTGGTGGTGGTGAGCAGCGGTGTGCTGATTAACCACGAAACGACCAGGCTTGCCAGGAAGCATAGTCCCAGTTGCAGCGTGTTCTGCAGCGCAGCGGCACGCCCTGTTGCCTGAGGGAATGGACGCAGCGCCTGGGCGACAACGATAGGGTAGATTGCCCCGTTTGCAATGGCCATCACGCAGAATGGGATCAGGATTTCAGCCAACGCAACGTGGTGAATAAAGCCAGTAGCCCAGGTGGCGATAACGCTAATGGCATACAGGATAAGTAACCACGGCAGAAGCTGGCGACCCTGCCATTTTTGCAGTGCCGCACGGCAGCCGTAACCACCGATCAAAAATGCAATAGTTTGTGGGACATAGCTCAGACCAATAACAGCCGGGCTATAGCCCATTTCACTAAGGATAAACGGTGAACCCGTCAGCCATGCGAAGAAGCTCGCGGAACATGCTGCGTAAATCAGTACATTTCCACGGTATGTTTTGGAGCGCAGCAACGTCGCGAACGTCAGTTTATCCTGGCTGTCATCGCGTGCTTTTGCCGTTGGTTTTAAGCGCAGGGCCGGCAACATCAGGATCAGGGTAATCGCAAAAAGGGTGGCAAAAATGGCCTGCCAGGAAAAGTGTACCAGGATCCAACTGCCTAATAACGGTGCAAGTGCAGGAGACAATCCGACCAGCGGCATAATGGTGGCAAAGATGCGGTTTACTTTTTGTGAAGGATAATAATCGGTAACCAGCGCCTGCCAGATAACCGAAGCCGCACAGACACCAACGGCCTGAATAAAGCGCAGCACCAGTAAGCCGGTGGCGTTTTCTACCCACAACATACCCAGGCTGCCCAGCGCGAAGATGGATAAGCCCAGCATCAAAATCGGTTTACGACCATAGTGGTCGGAGAGTGGCCCCCACAAAAGTTGTGCAACGGCAAAACCCGCTAAGAACAAACTAAGGCTGGCACTCACGGCAGAAGCGGGTGTCTGTAAATCGGCCTGAATAGCCGCAAAGGCGGGCAAATACATATCGGTTGCCAGAAAACCCAGCACGCTAAGACCTGCCAGCCAGACTAAAAACCCTTTTCCTGGTTGCATTATCGTTTCTCTTTTTAGCAATAGAACATTGCCGCTGAGTGTAGTGAGTGTAATTCTCGCTGTGAAACGCTAATATTTGCTTACTGATTTCAAATTTTTTGCAGGCAGAGCATGTGGTCGGAATATTCACTTGAGGTGGTTGATGCAGTGGCGCGTAACGGTAGCTTTAGTTCCGCTGCTCAGGAGTTGCACCGCGTACCTTCGGCGGTAAGCTACACGGTGCGCCAACTGGAAGAGTGGCTGGCTGTGCCTCTTTTTGAACGCCGTCATCGGGACGTGGAATTAACGCCTGCTGGCGCGTGGTTTTTAAAAGAAGGTCGGTCTGTTATCAAAAAAATGCAGATCACCCGTCAGCAATGTCAACAAATCGCCAATGGCTGGCGAGGACAGCTGGCGATTGCGGTAGATAATATTGTGCGTCCAGAACGGACCCGACAGATGATTGTGGATTTCTACCGCCATTTCGATGATGTGGAACTTCTGGTCTTTCAGGAGGTGTTTAATGGCGTTTGGGACGCGCTGTCGGATGGTCGCGTGGAGTTAGCTATCGGAGCAACGCAGGCCATTCCGGTAGGGGGACGCTATACGTTCCGGGATATGGGAATGCTGAGCTGGAGTTGCGTGGTAGCCAGTCATCATCCGTTGGCGGCAATGCCGGGACCGCTCAGTGACGATACGTTGCGCAACTGGCCATCGCTGGTACGCGAAGACACCTCCCGCACACTGCCGAAACGTATTACATGGTTACTGGACAACCAAAAACGCGTTGTGGTTCCTGACTGGGAATCCTCGGCCACCTGCTTGTCAGCCGGACTCTGTGTCGGGATGGTACCGACGCATTTTGCAAAACCGTGGATCGATAGCGGAAAATGGGTGGCGTTACAGCTGGAAAATCCGTTTCCGGATGCCGCTTGTTGCCTGACCTGGCAGCAGAACGATACGTCGCCTGCACTGAGCTGGTTACTGGACTACCTGGGGGATAGTGAGACGCTGAATAAAGAGTGGCTGCGGGAACCGGGTGAGGCTCCCGCACAACTGACTTAACGACGATAATCGCGGAATGGACCGTCGGCAACGGAACGACGTTCTACCAGGCGTGGGTGCACCTCGATAGACTGCGATTCTTCACGTTTATTCACGATTCGGTCTAACAGCATGTTGAAGGCCGTTTCACCCAGTGAATCTTTTGGCTGATGGATGGTTGTCAGCGCAGGGGTGAAGTATCGGGCGTTGCGTACGTTGTCGTAACCGATAACTGAGATATCCTGCGGCACGCGCAGTCCCATCTCGTCTGCGGCACACAGCGCCCCCATCGCCATAATATCGCCACCACAGAATACGGCGGTTGGGCGATGCGACTGGGAGAGGATTTGCTGCATAGCGCGGTAGCCGGATTCAGGTTCGAAATCACCCTGGACAATCCAGTTTTCGGGAACTTTAATCAGAGCCTCTTCCATCGCTTTCATGAAGCCAGCCAGGCGGCCTGCGCCGGTATTACGCTCCATGGGACCTGGGATCACGCCGATCTCACGATGACCGCGTTCAATCAGATACCGGCCTGCCATGTAACCACCTTCAAAAGCGTTATCAATGACGGTATCGGTAAAGTCGGCTTTTGCCTCGCCCCAGTCCATGACCACCATTGGAATATGGCGATACTCTTCGAGCATGGAAAGCAGTGATTCCGGATACTCTGAACACATTACCAACAGGCCATCTACGCGCTTTTGCGCCATCATAGACAGGTAGGCCTGCTGTTTTTCAAGGCTGTTCCAGGCGTTGCCCAGAATCAGCGTGTAGCCTTTCTGGAAACAATTCTTCTCAACAGCCTCGATAATTTCGGCGAAATAGGCAGCTTCACTGCTGGTTGCCAACAAACCGATCGATTTGGTGTGATTCACCTTCAGGCTACGTGCAACTGCGCTAGGGGAGTAGTGCAGTTCTTTAATCGCTGCCCAGACAGCGTTGCGCGTTTCTTCTGCGACAAAGCGCGTTTTGTTAATTACGTGTGATACGGTTGTAGTGGAAACGTTTGCTCGCTTCGCTACATCTTTAATAGTTGCCATTACATCTCACTCCAGACCATATCCTAAGCTCCTGAGAATACTCCAGGTAAACGTTTGCCTTCACACACCCTCAACGCAACGTCAGGGTTGCGGCACGCCGGGAAAACGACACGGAACGTCAGGAAGGGGTCAATGGCCGGTACGCTAATCAAGTAAGCGTGGAATTTTGTCTGATCTTAACGAAAAGGGGAAGAGTTAAAAGCAGTTATCAATATAAATCGTGAGAGATTTTTGCTTTCAAGTGTGTAAAAATGCGCAATATCACTTTTTGTGTGGGAATAAAAAGGAGAAAACTTGATGAGCACCGATCTGAAATTTTCGTTAGTGACGACCATAATTGTTCTGGGCCTGATTGTTGCGGGTGGCCTGACTGCAGCACTGCACTGATTTCCCCCGAGGGAGTTCACTCTCCCTCATCCTTTCTGCTTGTCTTTCCCTTCCTATTTTTTGCAAATAAGCAAAAGTCTTTTGCAGTTTTGTTAACTTTATTAATTTTGCGATCAATGTCATGCTTTTGACTCTTATGATGTGTCGTGCCAAGGCTCGACGTTACGGAGTCGATAGATGAAAATAAATTATCCTTTACTGGCGCTGGCGATAGGTGCGTTTGGCATTGGAACGACCGAATTCTCTCCCATGGGATTGCTACCCGTCATTGCCAAAGGCGTGGATGTTTCCATTCCGGCCGCAGGGATGTTAATCAGCGCGTATGCGGTAGGCGTGATGGTTGGCGCACCGCTGATGACCTTACTGCTGTCCCATCGTGCGCGTCGCAATGCGCTTATCTTCCTGATGGCCATTTTTACATTGGGTAATGTGCTTTCGGCGATATCTCCGGATTACACGACGCTGATGCTGTCGCGCATTTTGACCAGTCTTAACCACGGGGCATTTTTTGGCCTCGGTTCGGTTGTGGCGGCAAGCGTTGTCCCCAAACATAAACAGGCCAGCGCCGTTGCGACTATGTTTATGGGGTTAACGATCGCGAATATTGGCGGTGTTCCCGCGGCAACCTGGCTTGGAGAAACCATCGGCTGGCGTATGTCCTTTATGGCGACGGCGGGACTGGGCGTCATCGCGATGGTCAGTCTGTTCTTCTCGTTACCGAAAGGCGGGGCAGGTGAGCGCCCTGATGTGCGCAAAGAACTGGCTGTATTAATGCGTCCACAAGTGGTGTCAGCTTTACTGACGACCGTTCTGGGGGCCGGTGCGATGTTTACGCTTTATACCTACATCTCACCGGTGCTGCACAGTATTACTCATGCTACACCGGCGTTTGTCACCGGTATGCTGGTGCTGATTGGCGTTGGGTTCTCTATCGGTAACTATCTGGGCGGTAAACTGGCTGACCGTTCGGTTAACGGTACGCTGAAAGGCTTTTTATTGCTGCTGATGGTTATTATGCTGGCGATACCTTTCCTTGCACGTAATGAGCTGGGTGCGGCCGTGAGTATGGTGGTGTGGGGCGCAGCAACGTTTGCGGTGGTTCCGCCGCTGCAGATGCGTGTGATGCGCGTTGCCAGTGAGGCACCTGGATTGTCATCGTCAGTGAATATTGGCGCGTTTAATCTGGGGAATGCCCTGGGAGCGGCCGCCGGTGGGGCGGTAATTTCCGGAGGGTTGGGCTACAGTTTCGTCCCGGTAATGGGGGCGATTGTGGCGGGACTTGCGTTACTGCTGGTCTTTGTCTCGGCAAGAAAGCAAGCGGAAGAAGTCTGCAACGCAACGAATTAAAAACAAAAACGCAGAAGGGAACCCCTTCTGCGTTGTCATTTTATGCTGCGAAGTTTTTCGCAACAAATTCCCAGTTCACCAGTGCCCAGAAGTGTTCCAGGTAGCCAGGACGGGCATTACGATAATCGATGTAGTAAGCATGTTCCCACACGTCAACGGTCATCAGAGGCGTCGCGTCAGTCGTCAGCGGTGTACCTGCGTTGGAGGTGGATACGATAGCCAGTTTGCCATCCGTTCCTTTTACCAGCCAGGTCCAGCCAGAACCGAAATTCTTGATAGCGGCATCGGTGAATTGTGCTTTGAAGTCTGCAAAGCTGCCAAAGGAGGCGGCAATCGCTTCGGCCAGTTTACCGGTCGGCTCGCCGCCTGCGTTTGGTGCCAGGCAGTTCCAGTAGAACGTGTGGTTCCATACCTGTGCTGCGTTATTGAATACACCACCTTCAGAGCTACGTACGATCTCTTCCAGTGATTTACCTTCAAACGCGGTGCCTTTAATCAGGTTATTCAGATTGGTCACGTAGGTTTGATGGTGTTTGCCATAGTGGTATTCCAGCGTTTCGGCAGAAATGTGCGGTGCCAGAGCATCTTTGGCATACGGTAATGCAGGTAATTCGAACGACATTGCTTCTCTCCTTATTATTTATAGTGAGTACACACAATAGCCTCATTGTGAGTAAGGATAGGGTAGCAAATTGAAAGGTTATGCAAAAGAAGAACTTACCCTACAGCATATTCTGTAGGGTAAGTTTTTAGCGAATTGTTTTCGGCGTCATCACACGGCGAGCGCCCACGTAGTGGCGTTGCCAGTAATCTTCGCTCAGAGAGGTTATTTGAATTTCCTGACCGCTGCGTGGAGACTGGATAAATTTACCATTGCCAACATAGACGCCAACGTGGTCAGCGGTACCGCGACCTTGCGTGCGGAAGAAGACCAGATCACCGTTTTTCAGTTCACCACGTTCAATCGGCGCAGCGTCGCGCAGGTGATACATTTCATTGGCGGTACGCGGGATGCGGAACTTCACCAGATCTTTGTATGCGTAATAAACCAGCCCGCTGCAATCAAAACCGGTTCTGGGTGATGTGCCACCCCAACGGTAAGGTTTACCGATTTGGTTCATCAGGGTAGACATAGCGGTTTTGGTTGCTTTCTGTACTTTTACTTTATGTACATCCGCAACGGCTGTTGGTGCAGTCGTCTTCACTTTTACACAACGTGGCTTATGACCTTTGCGCGGGGTACATTTTTCAGTCCAGGTGACGGCAGGGGTTTGTATTGCCGCTGTTTTACTGCGACGGTTTGCTGTTTTCGTCGATTTTGCCGGAGTTGCTGTGCGTTTTTTGGAAGAGGAGGCCGTTTTCGTACTGGTTTTACTGGTGTTTTTTGTCGCCGTTTTCTTGTTGGTTTTTGTTGCTTTTTGGCTGGTTGTTGCGCTTTTCTTTTTATCTACCGTCTTGACGGTGTGGGAAGCGGTAGGCGTCGTCCTGGCCTGCTTGGAAGCATGAGCCATAGGCGTAAAAGGCAGTGTGGTAAAAAGTAAAGCACAGAGCGTGATCGAGATTCGGTTTATCCGCGCCACTGAGCAGTCCTCTGGTAAGGCAGGTCTATCGTGCCTGCGTGTGATTTTCAAAACTTGACGATTCTAATCTATAGAAAGAGGGAAAGTTAATAGCTTTTTTCGTTTAAAACTACGTTTCGTAACCGACCGCAAAAAAAAACAGCAATTCAAGGCGTAATTGGTGAACAGATAATCAAATCCCCAGGCTTTACGCGGATAAATGAGATTGTGAATGCAACTTTTAACGACAGGCGATAAAATAATATCGCGTAATGAAAATGTTATTTTCCGTTACCTGCCTGACCCGCTACAATGTCAGACTACTGCCGTAAAAGAAGTTTAAGGAAGCAAGATAATGAGCACCACTATCGAAAAAATCCAGCGCCAGATCGCTGAAAACCCGATTCTCCTGTACATGAAAGGTTCCCCAAAACTGCCAAGCTGCGGTTTCTCTGCTCAGGCTGTGCAGGCGTTGTCCGCCTGTGGTGAACGTTTTGCTTATGTTGATATTCTGCAGAACCCGGATATTCGCGCCGAGCTGCCGAAATATGCCAACTGGCCGACTTTCCCACAGCTGTGGGTTGATGGTGAACTGGTAGGCGGCTGTGACATTTTAATTGAAATGTACCAGCGTGGTGAGTTGCAGCAGTTGATTAAAGAAACTGCGGCGAAATACAAAACCGAAGAGCCGGACGCTGAGTAACCAGCAAAAATAAAAAAGCGACCTCCGCAGGTCGCTTTTTTTATGCCGCCGTTACGCCTCTTCGGGCACTGGCAGAGGCCAGCCGCCGAGACGTTTCCAGCGGTTAACAATTTCGCAGAACAGAACGGCTGTCCGTTCGGTGTCATACAGCGCCGAGTGCGCCTGAGTCCCATCAAACTCCATTCCTGCAGCAAGGCAGGCTTTTGACAGTACTGTTTGCCCCAACGACAGGCCGCTTAATGCTGCCGTATCAAAGGTGACGAAGGGGTGAAACGGATTACGTTTCAGTGAGGCGCGTTCTGCCGCAGCCATCATAAAACTGTGATCAAATGTCGCATTGTGCGCCACCATGATCGCCCGATTACAGCCGCTATCTTTGATACCTTTACGTACCATTTTAAAGATGGCATGCAGCGCGTCGTACTCGCTGACGGCGCCACGCAACGGGTTGCTCGGGTCGATGCCGTTAAATGCCAGCGCTTCGGGTTGTAAATTCGCCCCTTCAAACGGTTCAACGTGGAAATGTAACGTCATGTCCGGCATCAGCCAGCCCTGTTCATCCATTTTCAGTGTGATGGCGGCAATTTCAAGCAGCGCATCGGTTTTGGCGTTAAATCCTGCTGTTTCGACGTCAATGACGACAGGATAAAAACCACGAAAACGGTCACACAGACCGGAAAGTTGAGCGTTATCGGACATCTGGGTCTCTTAATACGGGAAAATTGCAGCGCGTATTATGGCAAAATGATGAGTATAAAACTACGGGCACAGACGATCTGCGCCCGAGGAGAGTTTAGTCGCCCAGACCGCGGCCGGCGTCTTTTTCTTCGATCAGCTCAATTTTATAGCCATCTGGATCTTCAACAAACGCGATGACCGTCGTACCGCCTTTTACCGGACCGGCTTCACGCGTCACGTTACCGCCGTTTTGACGAATACGTTCACAGGCCTCTGCCGCGTTATCTACGCTCAGGGCAATGTGGCCATATGCGGTACCCAGTTCATACTTATCAACGCCCCAGTTATAGGTCAGTTCGATCACGGCTTCGCTGGTTTCAGGGCCGTATCCGACGAATGCCAGAGAGTACTTATATTCAGGGTTTTCGCTGGTACGCAGCAGCTTCATGCCCAACACGTTGGTATAAAACTCGATGGAACGCTGCAGGTCACCCACGCGCAGCATGGTATGAAGTAAACGCATCTTTCTTCCCCTTCAAAAATGGCTAATACATTCAAAATGTTGTTTTAGTATAGCGGCGTTATAACGCCGCTATCAATGAACGATTAGAAATCGATTGGCAATTCTCAGGACCTTACAGGGTAGGGTAATCGGTATAGCCTTCAGCACCGCCGCCGTAAAAACTTTCCGCACGCTGTGGATTGAGCTCGGCTTTACGCTGCAGACGTGCAACCAGATCCGGGTTAGCAATGTAAGCACGACCAAAGGCAACTGCATCGATTAGACCTTTCTCGATCAGTGATTCAGCTTTCTCTGGTGTATAGGCACCCGCACCAATAATCGGACCGTGGAAACGTGCGCGAACTTTCTCGCGAAACGCGTCTGAATACGGTTCGCCACCAGCCCAGTCTGGCTCGGACATATGCAGATAAGCAATGCCGCGCTTGCCCAATTGTTCGATCAGGTACAAAGCATCAGCCTCTTCATTCGGACCGTTGTCGACGTTCTGGAACGAGCCGATTGGGGAAACACGGATACCAATGCGTTCGGCACCCCATTCTTTAATACCGGCATCGACGACTTCCAGTACCAGACGAGCGCGGTTTTCAACGCTACCGCCGTATTGATCGGTACGCTGGTTTGAAGTTGGCGACAAGAACTGGTGCAGTAAGTAACCGTGAGCAGAATGCAGCTCGACCAGGTCAAAACCGGCTTCACGTGCATTGGCAATCGCCTGGCGGAAATCATTCACGATACCCGGGATTTCTTCGGTTTCCAGCGCACGTGGCATTGAGGTATCGGCACGTGTGGCCAGTCCATTTTCATCGCGCAGAGACGTTCGGGTGCCGGCACTGATGGCGGATGGGGCAACCGGAGCCTGACCGTTTGGCTGCAGGCTGGAGTGGGAGATACGCCCGGTATGCCACAGCTGAACGGCAATATGGCCCTGCTCAGCGTGTACAGCCGCCGTAATCTTTTTCCACGCAGCAATTTGTGCATCACTGTGCAAACCTGGCGCTCCGGCATAACCTTTCGCCTGCGCAGAAATCTGTGTCGCTTCGCTAATGATAAGACCCGCACTGGCGCGTTGGCGATAGTACTCGGCCATCAGCGGAGTAGGGATGTCGCCAGGTTCGATGCTGCGCAAACGCGTAAGTGGGGCCATAAACACACGGTTTGCCGCAGTGATCGCACCCACCTTAAGCGGGGAAAAGAGTTTTTCAGATGACATGTTACACTCCTGAATAGACCGGTCGTCTAGTGATAAATTAAATAAAAACGCCTGTTAAACGACAGGCGCTGCAATGATGGTTTTGACGTGAGCCAGCGCGTTTTCCAGCGGCGTGGCACTACGCGACATTTTGGCCTGCAGGTTGGCACCCAGCCACAGCGCATACAACACCTGCGCCTGCTGCAAAGGTTCGCCAACAAACGACAGACAATGATTCGCCTGACCTTTTTCCAGCGCCTGCGCCAGCAGCGTAATAATGTGCCGGGCGCCTTTGTCCATTGCTGTACGCATATCTTCGGAAAGATCGCACACTTCGGCAGACAATTTCACAGTTAAACAGCCACTGATGATGCCGTGCTGGCTAAACTGGTTCAGAGTTTCCTGATAGTAGGCCAGAATGCGGTCGCGGTAGTTTCCTGCGCCCGTCTCAAAATGCGTAGCCAGTCGCTGATGATAGCTCGCGTAATGGCGCTCCAGCATCGCCACACCGAACGCTTCTTTTGAGCGAAAATAGTGATAAAACGAACCCTTGGGAACCTCCGCGGTTTTCAGTAGCTCGCTCAAACCCATACCGGTGAAACCGCGCTGCATACACAGTCGCTCGCCGGTCGCCAAAAGATGTTCGCGTGTATCGTGTTCAGTTACTTTGTTCATGTCGAGGAGTGTAATAGACCAGTCGGTCTAATGCAATAGCGCTTGCCAGATTTTCAGTTACCGTCTTCAATAGGTATATCAATCTTACAAAAGGAGGGGATGTGGCCGAACAGCTGGAGTTTTTCCCCGTCCAGAGCCCATGCCGCGGTATATGTCAGTCTGACGATCGCGGTTTTTGTCGTGGATGTTTTCGCAGTCGGGATGAGCGTTTTAACTGGCAGAAAATGAGCGATGCCCAAAAGCAGGAGGTGCTGCGACTCTGTCGCCAGCGTCTGATGCGTAAATTACGCGCAAACAAATCCAACCCGCCGGAAGAACCGCAACAACCTTCACTCTTTTAAAAGCGTTATTGCGTATACTCGATGCACATTCACTTATAAGGAAGCTGCTATGGTTCAGCGTATTACTATTGCGCCGCAAGGCCCGGAATTTTCGCGCTTTGTGATGGGGTACTGGCGTCTGATGGACTGGAATATGTCCGCGCGTCAGCTAGTCAGCTTTATTGAGGAACATCTCGATCTGGGCGTCACGACTGTCGATCACGCGGATATTTATGGCGGATACCAGTGTGAGGCGGCGTTTGGCGAGGCAATGAAACTGGCACCGCACCTGCGTGAAAAAATGCAGATTGTTACCAAATGCGGTATTGCCACGACAGCGAAAGAGGAAAACGCGCTGGGTCATTACATCACTGACAGCGCCCATATTATTGCCAGTGCCGAACAGTCGCTGAAGCTGCTGGCAACCGATCGCCTTGATCTGCTGTTGATCCACCGCCCCGATCCGTTAATGGATGCAGATGATGTGGCGGAAGCTTTCAAGACATTACATCATAGCGGTAAGGTGCGCCATTTTGGTGTCTCTAACTTCACGCCAGCACAGTTTTCACTGCTGCAATCACGATTACCCTTTACTCTGGCAACCAATCAGGTCGAAATTTCTCCGGTGCATCAACCTCTCCTGTTGGATGGGACGTTAGATCAGCTGCAACAACTGCGTGTCCGCCCAATGGCCTGGTCTTGCCTGGGCGGTGGGCGTCTGTTCAATGATGACGCCTTCCAGCCGCTGCGCAATGAACTGGCCGTGATAGCAGAAGAACTGAATGCGCAGTCCATAGAGCAGGTGGTGTATGCGTGGATCCTGCGTCTACCGTCGCAGCCGCTGCCGATTATTGGCTCGGGTAAAATTGAACGTGTGCGTGCTGCAATTGAATCAGAGTCATTGAACATGTCTCGCCAGCAGTGGTTCCGTATTCGTAAAGCGGCTCTCGGTTACGACGTACCTTAATCACGTATTCAGCGTTCCGTCGTTCAAATTTGTGTCACTGGATTACACTTATCAGTCAGACACCTGGATGACGGAGGTTGTATGAAACGTTTGAGTTTAGCCATCATCACATTACTAGCCTGTGCAGGTGCACAGGCTGCCAGTGAGAAAGTGGTGATGAATCTGGTGACGTCGCAGGGCGTTGGCCAGGAAATTGGTACTGTCACCATTACCGAATCCGCAAAAGGGCTGGAGTTTACGCCTGATCTTAAAGCACTGCCGCCGGGTGAACATGGTTTTCATGTGCATGCTAACGGCAGTTGCCAGCCCGCTATTAAAGAGGGGAAAGCCTCGGCAGCAGAATCGGCTGGCGGTCATTATGACCCGCATAAAACTGGCAAGCATGAAGGTCCGGAAGGTGCAGGCCACATGGGCGACCTGCCTTTACTGGTGGTAAATAACGAAGGGAATGCCACGACGGCAGTGACAGCCCCCCGGTTGAAATCACTTGATGAAATTAAAGGTAAGGCGCTGATGATCCACGTTGGTGGCGATAATATGTCCGATCAGCCGAAACCACTTGGCGGCGGAGGGGCACGTTACGCCTGTGGTGTTATCAAGTAATCAGCGACTCAGCGTGCCCGGAGGCGGCGCTTGCTCAAGTTGTGAAAGTGAGCAGTGTAGTCGCCAGATAAGGGCCGATAACTCCTGCGCTGCGGGCTGATGATGATGGGCCAGTGCATCACAGATGCGCTGGAGTTCATTAAGCGTGGCATTCAGCGGACGTTGCTGCACGCCACGTTCACTCATCACATCGCGTAACAGTGAGATACACACATCCCTGACGCGCGCCAGCGGATCTGATCGCGCCTCCCAGACGCGAAGTTGCCACACGACGTGTGAGCAGTTCAGTAACACCACTCCCCAGCGTAGTAACCAACGTCGCGCCAGTGCATCCTGGCTGTTGCTGAGCTGGCTGACATGATGATAGGTCAGCGACTCAAACTCGTTTTCACTGAGTGAAGGATGGCGGCTAAGTTGATCGACAAAGTTACGCCGTAACGCGCGAATATGGCGGCGGCTTTTTCTCGCATCAGAACCTGGCCGTAGAATAGCAAAAGCCAGCCACGACAGCGCGACGCCGGTGATCTTCGCCGTATTGTCATTCAAAAAACCTGCAAAATCATAGACAGGAGGATTGGTCACCGCGATAAACGATCCCATAAAGACGATCAGCTGTCCCCAAAGGCCCGCCAGTTTCGGCATCTGTAATTTTAACAATTGCATGGTGGCAAGCAGCGGAAAGAGAAACAGAATGAACTGCCAGAGATCGGTAATTTGTACCATCAGACCGAATTTCACCACAAAACTGAACAGCGACAGCAGGACCAGCGTGCGCATCAGCAAAGAGAGTGATTTGAAGGGGGCCGCTACGGCGGAATATAACACGCAACTGATGGCGGCAAGCGTCAGAGCCCCGGAGCCTGACTCCCATTGTGCACCAATGCTCCACGCGCCGATGGACATCAGCGTAATGAAGGTACGCAATCCGCTCCAGAGAGCCTCCGCGTTATCGGTATGACGGGCAAGACCCGGCGTACGCTCAATATTGATACGATCGGCCGTGACGCCCTTTTCCAGCAAGCCCAGATAATGACTGCTTTTCAGATAGATGCGGCAAAAATAGCGCAGACGCTGCCAGAAGGCGACGTGCCGATAGTCATGCTGATCGACGGGGCACAGCGGGGCGATAATCCGCGCGACGGCGTAGCTGTCGGTATCAGGTTTGACTAACGCGGTCAGCAACTGCTCGATGACATCCCGGGTATTAGCCGGAGGATTAGGCCAGTTCAGTAGCATTCGCCGCAGACTGGAAATAACGCTGGTCAACCGCAACTGTTGGTGTAACAACGCATTGAGTAAGGTATTTTGACGGCGAAAACGGTAGTGGCTCCAGAACGCCTGAATACGTAGCAGATTCATTGTCAGGATTTGACCGATCACCCCTTCATGGGCGGTGCGGATAGCATCTGTGGTTTCTGGTTGCCAGAGCAAGCTGGCATGCTCCAGCAAACGTGCATGCATATTTTTCAAAGCGGTCAGCAGCGTGGTGCCATCGGATGTGCTGGGCAGGATCATCATCATCAAGCCGCCACAGAGGATCCCGACAATGACTTCGCACACGCGTGCCTGGGCGATATCCCACAGCTGCGTTACCTCTGTAATATGCACCATTGGAAACGCAATAATCGCTGCAGTATAGCCTGCCAGTTGAAAAGCGTAGGCCACGTTGTTGGTGAAATGCGCACACGCCCAGGTACAAAAACCGATCCAGACTGACATGCTCAACAGAAACAGCCA
Organism: Citrobacter sp. Igbk 14; assembly: GCF_028069825.1. NCBI lineage: Bacteria > Pseudomonadati > Pseudomonadota > Gammaproteobacteria > Enterobacterales > Enterobacteriaceae > Citrobacter > Citrobacter sp. Igbk 14. The sequence continues at coordinate 79,708 of NZ_JANEWM010000006.1, read as the reverse complement.
GGGTTCATTGAGGGTATGGCCGGCTATAATCAATGCGGCCGTTGCACCAAGTAAACTGCCCGCGATACGCCCCAGGCTTTTGCTGATCACGCCACCAACGGTTGGAAAACTGACCACCGCTGCTGATGTCATCGCCCAGTAGGGTTCGTCGAGATTCAGGTAATAGGCGAAGGTTAACGCCAGACACATCGCAATAGTATTACGCAGCGCGTAACGCCACTGTCCACTCGTGGCTTTAAACCACGGCAGACTGGCTGGTGTCAGGCGGGGTAGTTTCATTTTTGCTGACCGATGGACACGCTACAGGTTGTCCCCGAAACCAGCGTAACATCGTGCGGAAGGGTATCAAATTCGATACGAACGGGAACCCGCTGCGCCAGACGAACCCACGGAACGTTTGGTTTGATGTCAGGAACCAGACCAGAATTGCTTTCCACACTCTGATCATAAATGGCGCGACCAATGCCGGAAACGTGACCCTGTAACTTAATGTTGCCGCTGTAGAGCGTGATAAGAGCAGGTGCCCCGTCTTGAATATGGCGTAGTTTGGTTTCTTCGAAATAGCCCATGACATAAAAAGAGTGGCTGTCGACCAGGGCAAACAGAGGTTTACCCGTTGAGGCGTAGTCTCCGGTACGGGTTGATAGATTGGTGACCCAGCCTGTGACCGGGGCTTTGACTACCGTTTGCGCCAGTTGCCACTGAGCATGGCGCAAACTGGCCTGGGCTGCGGCAACGGTCGCCTGCATGGCTTTTACATTGAGCAGTGCGCTGTCCAAATCTTCGGCCGAGATGAAATTTTGCGACAAATTGCGGCGACGTTTGGCTTCATTATTGGCTTTGGTCAGATCGGACTGCGCTTTGGCCAACTGAGCCTGTGCATTCAGCTCAGCAATCTGGAAAGGGGTCTTGTCGATAACAAAAAGAACATCGCCTTTGTTAACCAGTTGATTATCTTTAATATTGAGTTCACTAATGCTGCCAGAGATCTGCGGAGTGATGCTGACCTGTTCAGCGCGGACTTTTCCGTCACGCGTCCATGGCGACTGCATATAGTAATTCCACATCCACCACCCGGCGAGGACGGCAATAACAGCGACTATAATAGTGGAGAAGTATTTAATGGTTTTAAGCGACATAATCACCACGCAATCAACATGACAAAGGCCAGACACACGCAAAGGGTAAAGAGGGACAGATCCATTAACAGGGGATGCCAGATTTCGCCAGAATAGATCCCGTCGCGTAGCAGGCGATGAACAACTAGCCAGAGGATAAATCCTGCAACAAACGCCTTGAAAATAGGGGGGAAGTAGACAGATGCTCCGATCATTAAATCTTGTAGGGGCAATCCTGTTGCATTAAACATAAACTTCACGGGCAAAATCCTTGGCGAAAAGAGCGTTGCTATAGGTTTAGCAAAAAAAGGGACAATGTGTCTCTGTAAGGCATAATGTCTGAAAAAATGTCAACCGGTAAGCAAATTTGGCAATACATTTGTTTTGGGAATACAAATGCTGCACACTATTCTAAAATCAGCACAATAACTTAGCAAGCTAATTATAAGGAGATGAAATTGGAATCGCCATTAGGTTCTGATCTGGCACGGTTGGTGCGCATTTGGCGTGCTCTGATTGACCATCGCCTGAAACCTCTGGAGTTGACGCAGACGCATTGGGTTACACTGCACAACATTCATCAGTTGCCACCGGATCAATCACAGATCCAGCTGGCTAAAGCGATTGGTATTGAGCAGCCTTCATTGGTGCGTACGCTCGACCAGTTAGAAGAAAAGGGACTCATTTCACGACAGACTTGCGCCAGCGATCGTCGGGCAAAGAGAATTAAATTAACGGAGAAGGCCGAACCGCTGATTGCTGATATGGAAGCGGTTATCAACAAAACGCGCGGCGAAATTTTGGAAGGGATTTCCGCTGAGGAAATTGATCTGCTGATAAAACTGGTCGCCAGACTGGAACACAATATCATTGAACTGCAGTCGCAGGGCTAAAGCGATCAAAACGACGTGTGGCCAGAGGCTGACCACACGTGAATTCGATTAACGTGGAGACACGGTAACCTGGCTACCATTGTTAGCCATAACAACGCGCTGACCTGCAGAGAATTTGGTCGCACCCTGCTTCTGAACCACCATGATGGTATTACCGTCATCCTTACGAATTTCCAGTTCTACGCCCTGGGTTTTATTCATCGCGCCTTGTACGCCCTGGCCTGCTACGCCACCGGCAACCGCGCCTGCCGCTGTCGCTAATGAACGACCGGTACCGCCGCCTACTGTGTTACCGAGGAACCCACCCAGCACAGCACCACCAATAGCGCCAATCACGTTTGCGTCGTCACCACCCTGGATTTGCACCGGACGAACATGAACAATCGTACCGTAGGTAACGTTCTGAACTTGTTTCGCTTCGGATGCGGTATACACGTCACCTGAAAGGCTATCATTGTTAACGCAGCCCGCTAAAGATACGCCCATTAATGAAACAATCAGCACACGTTTAATCATTTACAAATCTCCTTTGTCACCACGAAACGCTAATAAAGCACTCCTCATGGCTAAATTATATGGCATTTGTGAGTCTAAGGTCACATGTTCTACTGGAACAATATGAAAATCTTAACCGAAATCGGGTTAACCGAGTATAAACGAATCATTCATCACGTTAATGAAATTTAGGGGTTACTGGGAAGATTAACCCGCAAAAATCATCAAGGAAGCATGGAATTAGTCGACACTTTATGGTGGAGTGTCAAGGCTAATTTGCTTAAAAGGATGACGTATGAAATCGGGCCGTTTTATCGGAGTGATGTCTGGAACCAGCCTTGATGGTGTGGATGTTGTGCTGGCGGCGATAGATGAAACGATGGTTGCGCAGCAGGCAAGTCTGACATGGCCCATCCCCGTTCATGTAAAACAGGCCATTCTGGATATCTGTCAGGGGCAGCAACTGACGCTTTCCCAATACGGTCAACTGGACACGCAGTTGGGACGTTTGTTCGCCGATGCGGTGAATGCGTTGCTGCAGCAGGAAAAATTGAAACCGCAGGATATTGTCGCGATCGGCTGTCATGGGCAAACCGTGTGGCATGAACCGACAGGAATTGCGCCACACACGCTACAAATTGGTGATAACAACCAGATTGTTGCGCGTACCGGGGTAACGGTGGTCGGTGATTTTCGTCGGCGCGATATCGCGTTAGGCGGACAGGGGGCACCGCTGGTTCCTGCTTTTCACCAGGCGTTGCTGGCGCATCCAACGGAGCGCCGGATGGTGTTAAATATTGGTGGTATTGCCAATCTGTCACTGCTCATCCCAAAACAACCGGTTCGGGGATATGACACCGGTCCGGGCAATATGCTGATGGATGCCTGGATTTGGCGGCAATGTGGCCAACCTTATGATAAAGATGCGCAGTGGGCCTGTTCGGGGACAGTGATTCTGCCGCTGTTACAAACGATGCTTAACGACCCGTATTTTTCCGCACCAGCGCCAAAGAGTACGGGGCGCGAATATTTCAATTATGGCTGGATTGAACGCCATCTGACCCAGTTTCCGGGAATTAGCCCACGAGACGTACAGGCGACGTTGGCTGAACTGACGGCCGTGACGATTTCCGAACAGGTCCTGTTGAGCGGAGGGTGTGAACGGTTGATGGTATGTGGCGGCGGAAGCCGTAATCCACTTCTTATGATGCGTCTGGCGGCGCTGTTGCCGGGTACGGAAGTGACCTCCACCGATGAAGCCGGGATCAGTGGTGATGATATGGAAGCGTTAGCCTTTGCCTGGCTGGCGTGGCGTACACTTGCGGGACTGCCGGGGAACCTGCCTTCGGTGACCGGCGCATCTGAGCCCAGCGTTTTAGGGGCTATTTTTCCCGCCAATCCACGAACTCAGAGTTAACTGAAATTATTCCAGGCGGTATACCGATAAACTAGGGATGTTAGGGAGGGTGTTTTTGCCCTCCGGGACCAGGAAAGTCTTCAGGATATGGCTATGAAAAAACTGTTATTAGTGTGTCTGCCCGTATTGCTTACCGGTTGTAGTGTGTACAACCAATTTGTCGAGCGTATGCAAACGGATACGCTCGAATATCGCTGTGATGAAAAACCGCTTACCGTAAAATTGAATAATACCCGACAGGTGGCGAGCTTTGTTTATGATAATCAACTATTAAATCTCAAACAGGGCGTGTCGGCATCGGGTGCACGCTACACAGATGGTATCTACGTCTTCTGGTCTAAAGGAGACAACGCGACGGTATATAAACGAGACAGAATTGTGCTGAATAACTGTCAGTTACAGAACCCGAAGCGTTGAGATTTTCACCTGGGCGGCGCACAATAGCGTCACCCACTGACAATCCGTAGCCCAACATCATGTCTGATAACGACGAATTGCAGCAAATCGCGCATCTGCGCCGTGAATACACGAAAGGCGGTCTTCGCCGCCGCGATCTTCCCGCCGAACCCCTCGCTCTGTTTGAGCGCTGGCTGGGGCAAGCCTGTGATGCAAAACTGGCAGACCCTACCGCTATGGTCGTCGCAACAGTCGATGAACACGGCCAGCCGTACCAGCGAATCGTGTTGCTCAAACATTATGATGACAAAGGGCTGGTGTTTTATACCAACATGGGCAGCCGTAAGGCGCACCAGATCGAGAACAACCCGCGCATCAGCCTGTTATTCCCCTGGCATACGCTGGAACGGCAGGTGATGGTTATCGGTAAGGCCGAACGCTTGTCCACGCTTGAGGTGGTGAAATATTTCCACAGTCGCCCGCGCGATAGCCAGATTGGCGCCTGGGTTTCTAAGCAGTCCAGTCGGATCTCCGCACGTGGAATTCTGGAGAGTAAATTTCTTGAGCTGAAGCAGAAGTTTCAGCAAGGGGAAGTGCCGTTGCCAAGTTTCTGGGGCGGCTTTCGCGTGAGCATTGAACAAATGGAGTTCTGGCAGGGTGGCGAAAACCGTCTGCACGACCGTTTTTTATACCAACGTGAAGATGACGCGTGGAAAATTGACCGTCTGGCCCCCTAAAGATGCAAAATTCTTGTTTTAAGCGCTGGTGCTGATGAATCCGGCGCTTTATTCTATGTCTCTTTCGCATCAGGCGAAAAGTCGTGTACCGGCAAAGGTGCAGTCGTTTTATACATGGAGATTTTGATGGCAAGCAGTAACTTGATTAAACAATTGCAAGAGCGGGGGCTGGTGGCCCAGGTGACGGACGAGGAAGCGTTAGCAGAGCGACTGGCGCAAGGCCCGATCGCGCTCTATTGCGGCTTCGATCCTACCGCTGACAGCTTGCATTTGGGGCATCTGGTTCCATTGTTATGCCTGAAACGCTTCCAGCAGGCAGGCCATAAGCCTGTTGCGTTGGTAGGCGGTGCAACGGGTCTGATTGGTGATCCGAGCTTTAAAGCCGCCGAGCGTAAACTGAATACCGAAGATACCGTGCAAGAGTGGGTGGATAAAATCCGCAAACAGGTTGCACCGTTCCTCGATTTCGACTGTGGCGACAACTCGGCGATTGCTGCGAACAACTACGACTGGTTTGGCGGTATGAACGTACTGACTTTCCTGCGTGATATCGGCAAACACTTCTCCGTAAACCAGATGATCAACAAAGAAGCGGTTAAGCAGCGTTTGAACCGTGACGATCAGGGGATCTCCTTTACCGAGTTTTCTTACAACCTGCTGCAAGGTTATGATTTTGCCTGCCTGAATAAACTGCATGGCGTGGCATTGCAAATTGGTGGTTCTGACCAGTGGGGGAACATCACCTCTGGTATCGATCTGACCCGCCGCCTGCATCAGAACCAGGTATTTGGCCTGACGGTTCCGCTGATCACTAAAGCTGACGGTACCAAGTTCGGTAAAACGGAAGGTGGCGCAGTTTGGTTGGATCCGAAGAAAACCAGTCCATACAAGTTCTACCAGTTCTGGATCAATACGGCTGATGCGGACGTATATCGCTTCCTGAAATTCTTCACCTTTATGGACATTGAAGAGATCAATGCGCTGGAAGAAGAAGATAAGAACAGCGGTAAAGCACCGCGTGCCCAGTATGTTCTGGCTGAGCAGGTAACGCGTCTGGTTCACGGCGAAGAAGGTTTAGTGGCGGCGAAACGCATTACCGAAAGCCTGTTCAATGGTAACCTGAGCGATCTGAGCGAAGCGGACTTCGAACAGCTGGCGCAGGATGGTGTACCAATGATCGAAATGGACAAGGGTGCCGACCTGATGCAGGCGCTGGTGGATTCTGAACTGCAGCCTTCGCGCGGTCAGGCGCGTAAGACCATTGCGTCTAATGCGGTCACCATTAATGGTGAGAAACAATCTGACCCGGAATATTTCTTCCAGGACAGTGATATTTTGTTCGGCCGCTACACCTTACTGCGCCGTGGCAAAAAGAACTACTGTCTGATTTGCTGGAAATAAGTAAAAGTCAGCAGGGGCGTGGGAAACTACGCCCCTTTATTTTTTAGGGTTGTGGTAAGTAAAATGAAGAATATCCTCGCCATCCAGTCCCACGTTGTTTTTGGCCATGCCGGCAACAGTGCTGCCGAATTTCCGATGCGTCGTCTTGGCGCGAATGTCTGGCCGCTCAACACCGTTCAGTTTTCTAACCACACGCAGTACGGTAAATGGACCGGCTGTGTTATGCCGCCCAGCCACCTGACTGAAATTGTTCAGGGTATTGCTGATATCGATAAACTAAAGACCTGCGATGCGGTGCTGAGTGGTTATCTGGGATCCGCAGAGCAGGGCGAGCATATTCTGGGTATTGTGCGCAAAGTGAAAGCGGCAAATCCTCAGGCGAAATTCTTTTGCGATCCAGTGATGGGGCATCCTGAAAAAGGCTGCATCGTGGCACCTGGCGTTGCGGAATTTCATGTTCGTCACGCACTTCCGGCCAGCGACATTATCGCGCCAAATTTGATTGAACTCGAAATTCTGTGCGAGCATGCGGTTAACAATGTTGATGAAGCGGTGATGGCTGCCCGTGAACTGATTGCTCAGGGACCGGAAATTGTGCTGGTCAAGCATCTTGCCCGTGCAGGTATCAGCGCAGATCGTTTTGAGATGCTGTTGGTTACCGCCGATCAGGCGTGGCATATCAGCCGTCCGCTTGTCGATTTTGGCGCACGCCAACCGGTTGGCGTTGGTGATGTCACCAGTGGCTTGCTGTTGGTTAAATTGTTGCAGGGGGCTTCATTGCAGCAGGCGCTGGAGCATGTGACGGCGGCGGTGTACGAAATTATGATCGCCACCAAAGAGATGCAGGAGTATGAACTGCAGGTGGTTGCCGCCCAGGATCGTATCGCGAAACCAGAACACTACTTTAGCGCCACTCAGCTGTAATCAATGTGCAATGGCGCTCACGCTTATCGGGCCTACGTTTTTCTGTAGGCCGGGTAAGCGCAAGCGCTACCCGGTAACAACAATTAATTTAACCCTTCCGCTTTAAGCGCTGCGGCAACTGCCGGACGCTCAGCCATGCGCGTCATATACGCCTCGATATGGCTTAATCCTGCCATATTCAACTTAACTGCATACGCCCAACGTAGCACGGTAAACAGATAGGCATCAGCAATGCTGAAGCGTGCGCCGCAAATCCACGGGTTGTCTTTCAGCGATTCGTTCACATATTGCATTTTTTTCTCAAGCAATGCGCGAACGGTTGGTTTGTACTCCTCTGGCGTATCCGGTCGGAACAGAGGGGTAAAACCTTTATGTAGCTCTGTAGCGATATAGTTAAGCCATTCGATAGTTTTGTAGCGGGAGAGGCTGCTGGTAGGGGCCAGGAGATGACGGTCTGGAACGGTATCTGCCAGATATTGCATGATGGCAACGCCTTCTGTCAGTAGTGTACCGTCATCCAGCAACAGTGCGGGAACTTGTCCTTTCGGGTTTACCGCGAAAAAATCGTCGCCGTTTTCCAGACGTTTCTTCATCAGATCAACACCATCCAGCGTGAAATCTTTACCGCTCTCACGAAGTGTGATGTGGGAAGCAAGAGAACAAGCGCCCGGTTTGTAGAACAGTTTCATCGGTAACTCCTTTTGGCTGAGGTATACCGTATGGTAGTGCTACCTGGAACAAAAAAAAAGCCGCTAACAACAGTTAGCGGCCTGAAATTAAGTTTCCCTGAGAATTACGCTGTTGCGGCCTTAGAGGCTTTCTCACTGACGTCGTCATCTTGCGTCATGCGGTTCAGTTTCGGCGCAGTCAGCAGCATCAGAACGGCGATAACTGCGGTAGCAACACCAATCTGCAGGAACACGCGACCGTAGACTTCAAGGGACATCAACGGGTCAGTCACATTCTCTGGAACCGCCATCATGTTAGCCACGTAACCACCGATGATGTTTGCACCCGCAGTTGTCAGGAACCAGCTACCCATAATGAAGCCCATCAGACGCTGTGGAACCAACTGTGCCACCATCGCCAGACCCAGACCAGAAATCATCAACTCACCAATACTTTGCAGACCGTAGCAGATGATCAGCCAGTTAACAGAAACGATGCCCGCATCGGTCGCAAATTTCGCACCCAGCGGCAGGATCAGGAATGCGCCTGAGCACAGCACCATACCGATAGCGAACTTGGTAGGCATTGGCAGAGTGTCGCCCATCTTGTTATAGATAGCGGCAAGAATTGGGCTACCGATGATGATCCAGAACGGGTTCAGTGCCTGATACTGTTCTGGTTCGAAAGCAATACCCAGAATAGAGTGTTCAACGTTACGAATCGCGAAGAAGTTCAGGGACGTCGGCATCTGGCTGTACAGTACGAAGAAGATAATGGCTTCCAGCATCAGAATAAAGGCGACGATCATCTTACGACGTGCAGCACCCTGCATAGAGAACGCTTCTTTCGCAAAAATAACCACGATACCCATGGCGATAACACCCAGAACCATACGTGCGATGCCCTGGTTGTGCAGCAGCCATGTTGCGATAGCGATAAGCACCACAACACCAACAATGGTCAACAGCAGGTTGCGGAAGTTGATAGGTTCAAAGTCAGGCTTGGAGCCGTACTGTTTAACCCAACGCTGGCAGAATGCGAAGTTAACAACGGTGATCAGCATACCCACGACGCTCAGGGCGAACGCGGTGCTCCAACCGTAACGTGCTGCCAGCCACGGTGTTGCCAGCATAGAGAAGAATGAACCGATGTTGACGGACATGTAGTACATGGTGAATGCACCATCAAGACGCGGGTCATCTTTGGCATAGCAGGTAGAAAGCAGAGAGGATGGGTTTGCTTTAAACAGGCCGTTACCGACCGCGATGGCCGCCATACCCATATAAACGATACCCGCATCGTGACCAGACCATGCAACCAGTGCATAACCAATAGCCAGGACAACGGCACCCAACATAATCACACGCTTTGTGCCCAGAACTTTATCACCTAACCAGCCACCAATAGCAACAAGGCCATATACCAGGGCGCTAAAGGAGGAGAAAAGAGTGATGGAATCCGCTTCTGACATACCCAGTTGCTTCACCAGGTAGACGGCCATAATCCCTTGCAGGCCGTAATAACCAAAACGCTCCCACAGCTCAATTGAGAAAATGAGATAGAACGCTTTTGGTTGTTTGAAGGCGTTTAAACTGACGCTTTCTGTTGGTTTATTGTTTGCAGTAGACACTTTTACCTCTTTTTTTACATCCCATATCAACGGGGGTGTTCTGGTACGTGATGAGTCAAGTTCATCCGTCCGATTGTTATAGTGGGAGGGGAAACGGCAAGTAATGTTCACTATCTTGACCATTCAGACAAGGGGTTTGTAATAATCTGTTACATATAACTCAGGTGGTGAAATCGTCGGGGCTGAGAAATGTTATCCAGCGTTAAATTTCTTCATTTGAAGAATGGCAGATTTTTACACTGTCAGGATGGGGTTAAAATGGGAATGTGGCGATATGTTCTGCTATTTTGGCCTGAAGGTAGTGATATAGCCCATTATCTGAAAAATAGCCAGTGTAATGTTTTGTATCGAAACGAGCCTGTCAGGTCATCTGATTGTCATTTTAACTGCAAAATAATAAATATTTTACATAATGTTATCAGAGTGATCTTGATCACGGATGGATAGAAATTTCTACTATTAAAAAAACGATTAACCTGCTCAGGTGTTAGTTCACAAGAATATTACATTAGATATGCCGGAAGGTACGGCATCATTGTCGGGAAATGAACGATTGAGAAGTGCATAACTAATCGTTATGGAATAGGGGGCCAGCGTTATGGCCCCATACTGTCAGATATCGACTTTCTCTTTGAATTCACAAAGATCTTCAATAATACAGGAACCGCAGCGTGGTTTTCTGGCTATGCAGGTGTAGCGACCATGAAGAATTAACCAGTGGTGACAATCGACTTTAAATTCACTGGGGACGACTTTCAGCAGTTTCTCTTCGACCTGTTCGACGTTTTTACCTGGGGCAAATTGTGTACGATTGCAGACCCGAAAAATATGGGTATCTACGGCAATCGTTGGCCAGCCGAAGGCGGTATTCAATACCACATTGGCCGTTTTACGACCAACGCCTGGCAGCGCTTCCAGTGCCGCCCTGTCTTCCGGTACTTCGCCATTATGCTGTTCCAGCAGGATACGGCAGGTCTTAATCACGTTCTCAGCTTTGCTGTTGAACAGACCAATCGTCTTGATATACGACTTAACCCCCTCAACACCGAGCTCGAGCATGGCAGCAGGGGTATTGGCGACGGGGTATAGCTTAGCCGTTGCTTTATTGACGCTGACATCGGTGGCTTGCGCGGAAAGCAAGACCGAAATCAGCAGTTCAAACGGTGACGTAAAGTTGAGTTCGGTAGTGGGATGCGGATTGTTGTCACGCAGGCGCGTCAGTATTTCCAGCCGTTTCGTTTTGTTCATTACACATTCCCTGTTTCACCCGCCGGGTCTGCTGCCATAGCGGCCTCAGCACGACGTTTCTTCATCTTTTCATCAATCAGATATTTAACAGCCAGCATCAGCCCAAGGCCAATGAATGCACCCGGCGGTAGCATGGCCAGCAGAAATGGTGTGTCAGTATGGAAGATCTCCACGCGCAGGACTTTGGCCCAATTGCCCAGCAGTCCGTCTGCACCGTCGAACAATGTACCGTTACCTATTATTTCACGCAGCGATCCGAGAACAAACATGGCACCGGTCGCACCCATGCCAATAGAAAAACCATCGAGAGCGGATAAAGCGGGGCCCTTTTTCGCAGCAAAGGCTTCAGCACGGCCAACGACAATGCAGTTGGTTACAATCAACGGGATAAAGATACCCAGTGATTGATACAGGCCAAAGGCGTAGGCATTGATAAGCATTTGTACCGCACTCACCACGGAGGCGATGATCATGACATAAATTGGAATACGGATTTCGGGTGGCGTCCAGCGGCGCAACGCTGAAATAGTCAGGTTTGTCAGGGTCAACACCAGCGTAGTCGCCAGCCCCAGACCTAACGCATTGGTTGCGGTAGAGGTAACGGCCAGCAACGGACACATGCCGAGTAACTGTACAAGGGCGGAGTTATTTTTCCAAAGTCCCTGAACAATGACGTCTTTAATTTCGCTCATGGTTACTCTCCACAGGCGCTAAGTTGAGGAAGTTGCGCAGGCAGAGTCTGCGCAAACAGGCCAGCACGTTTCACAGCATTAACCACTGCTCGGGGCGTTATGGTCGCGCCGGTGAACTGATCAAAATCGCCGCCATCTTTTTTCACCGCCCAGTGAGGGTCGTTTTCCGCATTAATCGTTTTGCCGCTAAAGTGGGTGATCCAGTCTGACAGACGTAACTCAATTTTATCACCGAGGCCGGGTGTTTCATGATGTTCCGTCACCCGCGTACCCAGCACAGTACCGTTGAAATCTACACCAACCAGCAGTTGAATTGCACCGGAATAACCATCGGGTGCCGTGGCCTCCAGAATTGCCGCAACCGGACGGTCGTCCTGGCGGGCAATATAGACACGATGTGTACCTTTACCTAATGCCTGCGCATTCACCAGATAGCAACTTTCTGGCAGATTGTTATTGTAGCGATCGCCAGGTAGTACCTGATCAAACAGCGCCTTTTGTTGAAGAGCCGCTTGTTCATCAATGGTAGACTTGGTTAACTGATTAATCGCCGCCGTTAACCCTGTAGAGCCCGCGGCAAACAGTGCCAGAGTGATACCGTGTTTACGAATCGTTTTCAGCATGCGTTGTCCTTAGCGATGTCCGTACACACGAGGACGGGTGTAATAATCAATCAGCGGAACGGTGATATTTGCCAGTAACACGGCAAAGGCCACGCCATCAGGATATCCCCCAAAACTACGAATCAGCCAGACCAACAGGCCCGCAAGCGCGCCAAAAATCAGGCGACCACGGTTGGTTGTTGATGCCGTAACGGGATCGGTAAGAATAAAGAATGCGCCCAGCATGGTAGCACCGGAAAGCAGATGCAACTGCGGTGATGCCAGCGACGCCGGAGAGAAAAACCAGCCTAACGTTGAACAAACGGCAAGTGACAGCAGAAAACTAACCGGGATATGCCAACGAATTGCTTTTTGCCATAACAAAACGATACCACCCGCCAGCCAGGCAAGGTTTACCCACTGCCAGCCAGCGCCCGCGAGCATGCCGCTGTAAATCGGATACTGCATCACCTGCTCAACAGTATGTCCCGCGTGCAGGGAGGTCTTAAAGGTGTCCAGAGGCGTTGCCTGACTAATACCATCGATGCCCATGCGTAGCGTGTTCATATCGCCGCCGCCGGCGGTATGTCCGCTAAAGATAACGTTTAAAGCATCAAAAAATCCGGGCACCGTAGCGGCAATTTCATGCGGTGGCAGCCAGCTTGTCATCTGCACCGGGAATGAGATCAACAGCACGACATAACCAATCATTGCCGGATTAAATGGATTCTGCCCAAGACCGCCATACAGTTGCTTGGCAATGATAACGGCAAAGACGGTACCCAGGATCACCATCCACCACGGAGCCAGAGGGGGAATACTGACGGCAAGCAGCAACCCTGTCAGCAGGGCGGAGTTGTCTTTCAGGGTCGCGGCTACGGGCTGTTTACGTAGTTTAAGCACGCCCGCTTCTGCAGCGATGGCACTGACCGATGCCAGCGCTATCTGGAACAATGTACCCCAGCCGAAGAACCACCATTGAGCGGCAATTCCTGGTAATGCAGCAATCAGAACCAGCATCATGATACGCGATGTCTGACGCTGGTTATGGGTATAAGGGGAGCTAGCTATTCTGAATACCATTTATTCCTCGTTTACAACCTGCTGCTGTGCGGCTTTCTTGGCCTGAGCGCGTGCAATAGCGGCCGCAACGGCAGCTTTGCGCGGGTCAACCGGCTCGGCGGGGTCTGTGGTGGCTTGTTGCTCAAGCTTCCGGGCTTTGGCGCGGGCAATAGCGGCTTCGACGGCGGCTTTGCGCGGGTCAACCGACTCGGCGGGTTCTGTGGTGGCTTGTTGCTCAAGTTTCCGGGCTTTAGCGCGGGCAATAGCGGCTTCGACGGCGGCTTTGCGCGGGTCAACCGACTCGGCGGGTTCTGTGGTGGCTTGTTGCTCAAGTTTCCGGGCTTTGGCGCGGGCAATAGCAGCTTCGACGGCGGCTTTGCGTGGATCCGTACCCGCGCTGCTGTCCTCTTCTTTTGACAGATTTTCACTGCGTGCGGCGCGAGCCTGCGCTTTTCGCGCTTCACGTGCGGCAATCACTGCGCTGTTATCAGGTTTTTCACCCGCCTGGATGACAACCGGCTGCATCGCCTGAGCCTGTTTCTCTTTTACGCGAGCCAGTGCGGCAGCGATGGCATCATGATCTTTCGCTGCAGGTTGTACAGCTGCGCTTTTATGCCGTTCAAGACGTGCCGCTTTTTCACGCTCAAGCCGGGCCTGGCGGGCCTCAAAGCGTGCTTTTGCTTCTGCAGCACGTTTTTCTTCCTGACTGATGGCGTAAATCTCAGCCTTTTCCTGACGGAAGTACTGTACCAGCGGGATATTGCTTGGGCATACCCATGCACATGCGCCGCATTCAATGCAGTCAGCAATATTGTGGGTTGTCGCTTTATCATGCTGCTGGCCTTTACTGAACCAGTAAAGTTGCTGCGGCAGAAGATCGGCAGGGCAGGCATCGGCACAGGCGCTACAGCGAATACAGCCTTTCTCTTCCTGCGGTTCACCCATTTCACTGGCAGAAGGCGCAAGAAGGCAGTTGCTGATCTTCACGATAGGGACATCCAGCCAGGGCAGGGTAAAGCCCATTAGCGGACCGCCCATGATCACCATCTGGTCAGCAGAAGGACAGAAACCTGCATCGTTGAGCAGGTGACGAACAGGTGTACCCAATCGCGCCCAAACATTGCCTGGGCGACTGACTGCTTCGCCCGTTAGCGTGACCACTCGCTCTGTGATTGGCTCGCCGTCAATAACGGCCCGCTTGACAGCATAGGCAGTCCCCACGTTTTGCATCAGCACCCCGATATCGGAGGAACGTCCACCGTGAGGAACCTGTTTACCGGTCAGAATTTGCGTCAGTTGCTTGGCGCCGCCTGACGGGTATTTAGTGGGGATGACACGTAAGCTGATATCGTGAGAATCAGCCAACACAGCGCGCAGCATGGAGATGGCCTGCGGTTTGTTATCTTCAATACCCAGCAGAACTTCACGCGGTTGAAGAATATGAGCAAGTATGCGGATACCTTCGACTACCTGAGCCGCACAATCTTGCATTAAGCGGTCATCGGCGGTGATGTAGGGTTCACATTCAGCGGCGTTGATGATCAGTGTTTCAATTTTATCACCGCCACCTTGCAGTTTGACGCCAGTTGGAAAACCTGCGCCGCCGAGTCCGGCAACACCGAATTGGTGAATACGGGCTATGAGCTCCTCGCGGCTGTGGGCACGATAATTTGCCCAGCCGTCACGCTCAATCCAGCGATCCTCACCGTCCGCATCAATGATGACGCTAAGTTCAGCTAAAGCCGAAGGATGCGCGGTGGAGTGCGGGGCAATGGCAACAACGGTGCCGGATGTTGGGGCGTGCACGGGCAGCATTCTGCCGCGCCCACGGGTTAGCGCCTGACCACGCAGCACGGTGTCGCCCACATTGACACACAGTTCACCTTCAGCGCCAATATGCTGCTTCAACGGAATAATAAAGCGCGGAGCCAGCGGAACCTGCCGCAGCGGTGTCCCGTTAGATTGGGTCTTCATTTCTGGTGGGTGAATGCCGCCATCAAAGTCCCAGATTTTATTTTTTCTGAATGCGGAGAATAACTTAAGCATGTTGTTCCACAGGAATGATGCGCACAGGAATAGTGTTTAAATCCCACTTCCAGCTGTCAGGTGTTTCGGCGACCGGGCGTAATTCGATACATTGGGTCGGGCACGGATCAACGCACAAGTTGCATCCGGTGCACAGATCGCTCATCACCGTGTGCATGGCGCGCGTAGCGCCCACGATGGCATCGACCGGGCAGGCCTGAATACATTTTGTGCAGCCGATACAGTTATTTTCATCAATGACCGCCAGCATACGGACGGGGGTAGCATCCTGCTCATCACCATCAATAGGTTGCGGATCGACGTTCAACAGGGTCGCGATTTTTAGCATCACCGCTTCGCCACCAGGGGCGCAGCGGTTTATTTTTTCACCCTGACAACCAATCGCTTCAGCATAAGGACGGCAGCCTGGGTAACCGCACTGTCCACATTGGCTTTGCGGGAGAATTTCATCAATTTTCTCCACGACCGGATCATCCTCGACGGCAAATCGACGAGAGGCATAACCCAAAATAGCGCCGAACGCCAGACCCAGCAGACTTACTGCGGCAACGGCAATCCAGATAGCATTCATTACAACTTCACCAAACCACTAAAGCCCATAAAGGCCAAAGACATTAAACCAGCGGTAATCAGCGCAATCGCATTACCGCGGAACGGGGCAGGAACGTCTGCCACGGCGAGGCGTTCGCGAATTGCGGCGAACAGAACCATCACCAGTGAGAAGCCGACGGCGGCGGAAAAACCGTACAGCGCCGACTGTAAAAAATTATGCCCAAGGTTGATGTTCAGCAACGCCACACCCAAAACCGCGCAGTTAGTGGTGATTAGCGGTAAGAAGATCCCCAGCAGGCGATACAGCGCAGGGCTGGTTTTGCGTACAACCATCTCGGTAAATTGCACTACCACGGCGATGACCAGAATAAACGCCAGCGTGCGCAGGTAGATGAGATCGAGAGGGATAAGGATCCAGGTGTCAATCAGCCATGCGCAAATGGATGCCAGCGTCATTACAAAGGTCGTGGCGAGGCCCATACCCATTGCGGTTTCCAGTTTTTTGGAAACGCCCATAAAGGGGCATAAGCCCAGAAACTTGACCAGTACAAAGTTATTGACCAGTACAGTTCCGACAAACAGCAGCAGGTAATCAGTCATTTTTCGGCCTGAAATAAAAAAGCCGCCTATTATCTGACAATCTACAACAGGCGACAACAGGTTAACTGTAGGGTTATTACGGGTTCACAAACGTTGTCTTAACGCGTTGCGAGCGTTTGAAATAGGGCACCAGCAGCGCAGCCGCCAACAATGGGAACAGCAACTGACGCACGGCAAATGCATCCGGAACAGGAGAGAATGCAAACGCTTTAATCGCCAACAACACTGAGATCAGCAGCCATATAATATAGTGCTTTGGCACACAGGCTCTGCGTTTGAAAAACGCGACGGTCAGCCACAACGTGTAGTACCACATGGCGATAGCGGTAATAAAGGAGACGCCCCATAGCAGCAAATTCGTCGTACTTTGCTCGCTCAGCGTGTGGAATGTCTGCGGTGTGGCCAACGCAGTGACATACAGCAGTAACGCCAGCGAAGCACTTAACAACGCGACTAACAGCCAGGCCAATGGCCCAAGTAGCCAGCCTCCGATACGTTGTGCCGGTGTTGTAGTCATTTCATCTCCAGGTTTACGCGCGCGAACAGACATGCCGTTCATTTTGGGGCAATTATTATAAAGCTTTTAACGTCAGACGCTACTTTCTTGTTTATTGCACGTAATGCCAGACGGATTTTGGCACCTGACCGACATCGAACAGGCGACCTCCCGAAATGAGCTCGGCACGACGGTGGTCTGCAGCGCGATACATATTGATAATGTCGCTATCGTCAGTCAGTGTGTAGTTAAGATGATCGAACAATTTTTCCAGACTTTCTAGCGAACTGATTTTGCGGAATTTTAATAAGTAATCCTGAACAGTCATAAAAGGCAATCCATATTAATAAAATAATACTAACGGAGTAGTAAATATTAAAAAACAACCAACGTTGTACAGGTAAACGCGAATTTGCACGCAAATGTAAGAAGAGTTTTCAACCCTGTGGGAAACCAGGCGCTATTCGCGCCTGCGGAAAGGGTAACGCGCTTCACGATCGCAGGCAATACGCGCTGGAGCGGGATGCGGCATAATTCGCTTTTTTTTTGACAAAAACTGATCTTTTACAGCCCTACCCAGCAACCATCGCGGAGTTAACTGCCAGGCTATAACGGGCTGCGTATATTTATTTTTTCTGTACTGCAGCGACGGGTTCCGGTGGTTGGTAGTTGTCAATATGATTGGCAACACCCAACAGGATCACGGAGACCACGAGAACAATCCAACCTGTTAATTCAATAAGACGATTCATTACTGACGACATTTGCTTTGATTTATCCATAAACACAGGTAGCAAATGTTACTTATCAATAAATAATACAGCAAGAGCATTGGGAACGATTTCGATGACTTTTTCGCGGCAAGTTAACTCTAAGTGGCATATGTTTGACTTAAGTTAAGCAACAGCCTTTGTAGCACAAAGGTTATTAAACTATTGTGGCGCTACTATCTATGGTGTGAAATAGGCCAGATCTGAATTGAGAGGCAAAAACATGAGTGACAACATCCGCGTTGGGCTAATCGGCTACGGTTATGCCAGTAAAACTTTCCATGCCCCCCTGATCGTGGGCACTCCGGGTCTGGAACTGGTTGCGGTGTCCAGTAGTGATGAAACAAAAGTGAAGGCGGACTGGCCTTCAGTGGCAGTTGTTACTGAGCCTAAACACCTGTTTAACGACCCGAGTATTGACCTGATTGTGATCCCTACACCCAATGATACACACTTCCCGCTGGCGAAAGCGGCGCTGGAAGCAGGTAAGCATGTGGTTGTTGATAAGCCTTTCACTGTGACACTGTCACAAGCGCGCGAGCTGGATGCGCTGGCCAGAAGCGTAGGTCGCCTGCTTTCTGTCTTCCATAACCGTCGCTGGGACAGCGATTTTCTGACGCTGAAAGCGTTGCTGGCTGATGGCGCGTTGGGTGAGGTGGCTTATTTTGAATCTCATTTCGATCGCTTCCGCCCGCAGGTCCGTGACCGCTGGCGTGAACAGGGTGGCCCAGGGAGTGGTATCTGGTATGACTTAGCGCCGCATCTTTTAGATCAGGCAATTAACCTGTTTGGCTTACCCGTTAGTTTGACGGTCGATCTGGCACAGCTCCGCCCGGGGGCGCAGTCAACAGATTACTTCCATGCCATCCTGACGTATCCGCAGCGTCGGGTGATTCTGCACGGAACGATGCTGGCAGCCGCTGAGTCTGCTCGTTATATCGTTCACGGATCGCGTGGCAGCTATGTGAAGTATGGTCTGGACCCACAAGAGGAACGTCTTAAAAATGGTGAGCGCCTGCCGCAGGAAGACTGGGGTTATGACATGCGTGATGGTGTACTGACACGCATGGAAGGCGATGAGCAGGTGGAAGAAACCTGGTTAACCGTGCCAGGCAATTATCCGGCGTACTATGCGGGTATCCGTGATGCGCTGAATGGTAACGGCGAGAACCCGGTTCCAGCCAGACAAGCCATCCAAATCATGGAACTGATTGAGCTGGGCATTGAATCGGCGAAACACCGATCGACACTGTGCCTTGCCTGATAATGTCCAGGCATCTTATCCGGCCTACATTGTAACGTAGGCCGGATAAGCGTTAGCGCCATCCGGCAATAAAACCACTACGCTGCGGCGACTTTCTCACGCAGTGCTTGTTTCTCTACATTGCTCAGGAACGCCATTTCCAGACCATTGATTTGCGCCTGGCGAATCTGTTCACGCGTTAATCCTGCAGCCGGGGCGGCTACGGTGTATTCGTGAATAATATCCACGCCCTGAACCGCCGGATCGTCCGTATTCAGACTGGCCAGTACACCGTGCTCAAGGAATGTTTTCAGCGGATGCGTCGTCAGTGAGGCGACGGTACTGGTTTGAATATTCGATGTCAGGCAGGATTCAATACCGATACGCTGCTCGGCGAGAAAATCCATCAGGGCGCGATCTTCGACGGCTTTTACACCGTGGCCAATACGCTCTGCTCCCAGTTCTCTGATAGCTTGCCAGATGCTTTCCGGGCCCGCCGC
The DNA here is from genome assembly GCF_028069825.1 of Citrobacter sp. Igbk 14. Lineage (NCBI taxonomy): Bacteria > Pseudomonadati > Pseudomonadota > Gammaproteobacteria > Enterobacterales > Enterobacteriaceae > Citrobacter > Citrobacter sp. Igbk 14. The sequence continues at coordinate 60,217 of NZ_JANEWM010000006.1, read as the reverse complement.
TTCACCTGCATGAACCGTGATATGCCAACCTGCGTCGCGCGCACGGTTGAAATGGGACAGGAACAAACTACCCGGGAAACCGAGTTCATCGCCGGCCAAATCCAGTGCTGTGATGTGATCACGGTGCGCTAGCAGTGCATCCAGTTCCTGCAGACAGGCAGCTTCGCCGAAGGTACGGCTCATAATGCCAATTAAACGGGCTTCAACGCCAAAGGTCTTGCAGCCCTCGCGTACGCCGGCAATAACGGCTTCAACCACACCTGCAACAGGGAGTTGATGCGCCATAGCCATGTAGCCTGGAGAAAAACGTAATTCAACGTAATGCAGACCATTACGTGCGGCATCCTCGATATTTTCAAATGCGACGCGACGACAGGCATCCAGCGATGCCAGCACTTTCACACCCCAGTCAAGCTTTGACAAAAAACTGACCAAATCAGGCTCAGTTGACGTTACCTGCACGTGAGGGATCAGCGTTTCAAGTGTTTGAGCAGGAAGCGTTAAATTAAACTGACGACCAAGATCCAGGATCGTTTGGGCACGGATGTTCCCATCAAGGTGGCGATGGACGTCGGTTAAAGGAAGGGAAGTATCAATCATGGTCGCACTCATGTTTTTAGGTAAAGTGCGCAGTATTATAAGAATAAATCGGGATAAAAATCTATGTTGCGCAATGATTAATTTCATTGCGCAACTTTAGTTAACGCAGAGAGCGTAGGGCGTTAATTAATCCCTGAACGCCTTTCTCAAGTTTTGAACGGGGGCATCCGGTATTCAGGCGCACAAAACCGCATCCTTCCTCTCCGTAGGTCGATCCCGGCATGATCGCCACTTTTTGCTGGTGAATAAGCGCATTTTGTAACGCCTGGTCATCAACCTTGAGCGGACGTAAGTCTATCCAGGCCAGATAGGTGGATTGTGGGATCTGCCAGTTAAGTTCAGGGAATGCGATATTAAGTTCATCAGCAACGTAATGCAGGTTGCCGGCAAGATAATCCCGTAAGGCATCCAACCAGTGCTCACCTTGCTGATAGGCGGCAATATGTGCTGTGAGCGCCAGCACCGCAGGAGAGGACAACCCATCGCGTCCCTTTAGCGCACTGAGATAATCGTTGCGGCTACTGGCGTCTTCGATGATCCCATACGCGCCGGTTAATGCCGGGATATTGAAACTCTTGGAGCCGGAGGTGAGTAGCGCCCAGTCGCCGCGTGCGACATTGATCCATGGGATATGCGGTTGGTCTCCCCACACCATATCCATATGGATTTCATCGGAAATGACGTTGACACCATGTCGCTGGCATAAGTCAGCCATGGTTTCCAGTTCCTCGCGCGTCCACACTTTGCCTGTTGGATTTTGTGGGCTGCACAGCAGAAGAATTTTACTCTCGGGTCGTGAGAGAGCTGCCTCCAGCTTTGCCATGTCGCAATACCAACCGTCGCTCCGCTTTTCCAGAGCGACGGGGAGCACTGTGCGCTGGTTGCCTTCGATAGCCTTGTAGAAAGCATCGTAAGCTGGCGTATGGACAACGACCGCGTCGCCAGCAGATGACCACTGGCGGATGAGTTCAGAGACCATATAGATAACTGAGGGGCCATATACCAGCGACTGAGGATCGATCCGGGTATTGTGACGAGTGAGAAACCAGTGGCTAATGGCCGCCAGAAATTCGTCATTTTTCCAACGGCTATATCCTAATACGCCATGTGACAGGCGCTGGGTCAGCGCCTCCAGAATGCAAGGGGCCGTTGCAAAATCCATATCAGAGATGGTGAACGGCAGCAGATCGGCAGTGCCGAAACGGTCAGCGACATAATCCCACTGGGTACACCATGTTCCTTGCCTGTTCACAACCTTTGAAAAATCAAACATGTCGTTGTCCTCACGCCTGTACTGTATTCATCAGAACCGCGATTTCGTCTTTCACTGACTGGACCTGCGGGCCAATAACGACCTGAAGGTTATGCTGATTGAGCTGTACCACGCCAATGGCCCGGTTGTCTTTCAGTGCCTGGACATTTACGCGTGACATATCTTTGACCGACAAACGCAAACGGGTAATGCAGTTATCCAGACTAACGATATTCTCTGCGCCGCCCAGTGCCGCCAGAATTGCCGGGACATTGTAGCCAGATTTACCGGGTGTGCCTGCCATCACTTTCTCGATATTGCTGGCAACTTCGACATCACGGCCCGGTGTTTTCAGATTAAAGCGGGTGATCGCGAAGCGGAAGATAACGTAGTACACCGCAAACCAGATGGCCGCGACAACAGGGACCAGGTACCACTTGGTTGACAACCCGTGCAGGATCCCGAACACCACGAAGTCAATCAGGTTACCGTCTGTGTTGCCAATAGTCACACCGAGCACTGCCATCACGGTAAAGCCGAGGCCGGTCAACAAGGCGTGGATCACGTACAGAACCGGGGCAACAAACAAGAACAAGAACTCGAGTGGTTCAGTGGTACCGCCAATGACGCAGGCAATCAGACCTGAAATTAATAACCCTTTAATTTTATGTCGATTCTCAGGACGAGCACAGTGATACATTGCTAATGCAGCACCTGGCAAACCGCCGAGGAATGCCGGCATTTTGCCCTGAGACAGGAAGCGGGTTGCGCTTTCAGAGAAGCCTTGCGTGGTTGGGCAACTCAGCTGCGCCTGGAAAATAGTGAGTGCGCCACTGACGCTATGACCACACACTTCCTGGGTACCGCCCGCTTCAGTAAAGCGAATGAGAGCCACCAGAATATGATGCAGGCCAAAAGGCAGCAGAAGACGTTCACCGGTACCAAACAGCATCGGACCAAATTCACCTGCGCTGTTGATGATATTGCCAAGCCCGGTAATACCCATCGCAAATACAGGCCAGATCAGAGGGATAACTAACCCAACCAGCCCCATGACCAGTGAAGAGATGATGGGAACAAAACGGGTGCCGCCGAAGAAAGCCAATGCGTCCGGCAGACGGATATTGTGGAAGCGCTCATGCAACATCCAGACAATGATCCCGGCGATGACGGCCCCGAGGATACCGGTGTCGATCGACTGGATACCCAGGATGTTTTGGATATTATTGGCCTTCAGGATTGCCGCATCTGTGGTGGGTAAAATCCCTTTCGCCGTCAACCAGAAGTTAACGGCAAGGTTCATGACCGCGTAGCCAACAAACCCAGCAAATGCCGCCACACCTTTGTTCTCGCGCGCCAGACCGAGAGGAATAGCAATACAGAACATCACGGGTAAGAAACTAAAGGCGAAAGAGCCGACTTTACTCATCCAGGTAAAAAGAGCCTGAAGCACCGGGTTACCCAATGCGGGGATCAGCGTTAAGACATCATGGCTGCTTAACGAACTGCCGATCCCCAACATGATCCCGCAGAAGGAGAGCAGAGCCACGGGCAACATGAAGGTTTTGCCCAACTGCTGGAAAAATTCCCATAACGTTATTTTTGGTGTGGTTCTCGTCGTCATCTAACGACTCCTCGTGAAAGCTCGGTGACTAATGATGGCGAGAAGATAAAACGTTTTACCTAATTTTAGTGCGGTATAAATCACATTATCGAATGATAATAGGGGGTATAACTATAACCGATTGATAAAACGTTTTATCCGTCACGTTATCAGGGAGTTTTCTGTTTTTATGGCTATAGCCAAAAAAATAACCATCCATGATGTTGCGCTGGCTGCGGGAGTTTCGGTCAGTACAGTCTCATTGGTGCTTAGTGGAAAAGGGCGTATCTCATCCGCAACCGGGGAGCGGGTAAACGCTGCCATTGAGCAGTTGGGGTTCGTACGTAATCGTCAGGCATCGGTACTGCGTGGCGGTCAGAGTGGTGTGGTCGGGCTGATTGTACGCGATCTGTCTGCGCCATTTTATGCGGAACTGACGGCAGGTCTGACGGAAGCATTAGAAGCACAGGGTCGGATGGTCTTTCTTTTACACGGCGGTAAAGACGGTGAGCAATTGGCGCAGCGTTTCGCGATGCTACTCAATCAGGGCGTGGATGGTGTAGTCATTGCGGGTGCTGCTGACAGCAGTGATGCACTGCGACAGCTGGCTGAAGAAAAAGGGATTCCGGTCGTATTTGCCTCCCGAGCCAGTTATCTGGATGACGTCGACACGGTCCGACCCGACAACATGCAGGCAGCGCAATTGTTGGTTGAGCATCTTATTCGGCACGGTCACCAGCGAATCGCGTGGCTGGGAGGACAGAGTTCTTCTTTAACCCGCGCAGAGCGTGTCGGCGGCTATTGTGCGACGCTGCTAAAATATGGTTTACCGTTTCATAGTGATTGGGTTCTGGAGTGTTCATCCAGTCAAAAACAGGCAGCCGAAGCCGTTACTGCACTGTTACGCCGCAACCCGACGATCAGCGCCGTTGTGTGTTACAACGAAACCATCGCTGTTGGCGCCTGGTTTGGTCTGATGAGAGCGGGGCGTCAGAGCGGCGAAATTGGCGTCGATCGCTATTTTGAACAGCAAGTTTCACTGGCTGGATTTGCGGATGTGGCGGAAAACGCGCTGGATGACATTCCCATTATCTGGGCCAGTACCCCGGCACGCGAAATGGGTTACACCCTGGCTGAACGTATACTGCAGCGCATTGGTCATGATGACAGCCATTCCCGCAATCTGACGCTTTCCGCCCGACTGGTCACGCAGAAGTAGCTTGCCGAAAAGCAAAAGCCCGATAAGCAGTATTATCGGGCTTGGTTCAGAGCATCATTACTGTTGTGGAACTGCCGGAGCATCCGGTTCGCCAAGGGTCGGCATACCGAACATACCAACAAACTCATCCAGTGGCATCTTCTGCCCGTTGAGTGTTACCTGGCCATTGGTGTACTGCAGGCTGGAACCGATGGTGTTGTCCTGCATCGTGGTAATGCGGAACATCTGCCCCATCGCTGCCAGACCATTGACCTGCTGTTTAGCCAGACCCGCGGCTTGCTCCTGCTGATAGCCTTCAATTTTGGCTATCTGTGTCATGAACTCAGTCGCCATATCCACAGGAATAGTCAGCTTCGCGTCCAGTGATTTGACAGAACGATCCACTTCCTGAGCCAGCGTTTGTGGCTCTTCTTTGGTCGCGGTTGGATCTTTAAGCAGCAGCGACAGGTTAAACGTCGTTTCGCCTTTCGCATTTTTCCAGCTTAACGGCGCAATGGTGATTACGGGTTCACCCTTCATCAGAATGGGCAGCGCATTAAAGAATGCTTCCGTCACTTTCTGCTGATAAAGCTCTGGGTTTTGGACGACATCAATCTGCGACATCAGTGCCTTGGTTTGGGCACTGTACTGCTGGCTGAACTGATGCAGGGCTTCACCGTCAATCTGACCCACTTTCAGCGTCAGCTTACCGCTACCCAAATCCTGGCCCTGTAATTTAAGGCTGTTCAGGGTGTAATCCAACTGACTGTTCACGGTTTTTCCATCGTTAATCAGATCGGATTTACCATCAATTCCCATGCCTTCCAGCACGGCCAGCTCTTTGCCTTCGACCGATATCGACAGTTTATCGAGAGACAGCTTCTGGTCGCCGATGCGTTCACCAAAACTGGCGACGCTGCTGGACCCTTCGGTTGTCAGGTTATTAAAGGTAACTTGCACCTTCTGGTCGTATTCGTTGACTGCATTAACCTGACCGCTTTGCGCAGCGCCCGTCAAGGAAACCGCGTTACCGTCTTTATCTGCGGTGAACTGGAATTCCCCACCGCTGAAGGCCACTTTTTCGTCGCCTTTCTCGTAGTTCAATGGTTTGAGGGAGAGGTCTGAACGGGTGTCACCACTATAGCTAATTCGGGAGTTGATAACGAAAGGAGACTCGCCTTTGGCTATATCAAACAATGGCTTAGTGACATCGTTATTCACCAGTGTTGTTCTCACCGAAGCCATAGCAGGAATGAGGTTCAATGACTTAAGCTGGGTTAACGGGAAAGGGCCGTGATCCACCGTTTCATCCAGAACGATAGTTTGGCCTGCTTTCAGCCATGCGTTTTCCTGTCCGGCGATGGGTTTCACTACCAGTTGCAGTTGGCTATTGAACACGCCGCGCTGGTAGTTTTGATAACTCAGTTCAATTCCTGCCTCAGGTGAGTAGCGTTTGATCTGATCATTTGCCTGCGTCACCATCTCGGCGAGATGCGTTTCCAGTTTCTTTCCGGTGTACCAGGCGCCGCCCGTCCAGACGATACCCAGCGCAACCACCACACCCGCAGCTACCAGCGATTTTTTCATTTCGATATCCATAAAATAAAACCAGGCGTTTGAAGACGCCTGGAGGAGTGACATGTTTTTAACTCTCTACTAGCTTAGCAAGAGTTGTTAAAAATATCAGTATCTTGCTAGAGCTTGTTGTAAACACGCGCTAAACGGCCGACGCCGCTGACACTTATTGGCGATTCATTCGCACTAATAAATGCGGATTCCCCCGGTTTTAGTACCAGACGTTGATCGCCTTTGCTCAGTAGCGCTTCACCTTCTATGCAGAACAAAATCGCCGCGCTGTGCTGGCTAATCACGGCTTCCCCGGCAGACAGTTCATGCAGGGAGAAGGCGAAATCATCAACCGGGATCGGGAAGTCGAGTTCACCACCGGTTTTGACCGGAGTGGTCAACAGTTGGTTCGCCGGTTTTGCGACAAATTTAACGTTGGCCACCAGCTCCGGAATATCAATATATTTTGGTGTCAGCCCAGCACGCAGCACGTTATCAGAGTTTGCCATGACCTCAAGTGCCACACCTTGCAGATAGGCGTGCGGTGTTTCGGCGAACAGGAACATCGCTTCGCCAGGATTTAGCTTCACCACATTCAGCAGCAGTGGGGAGAAAAGACCGCTGTCGTTCGGGTAGACATCAGCGATAAGGCGAATAGTCTGCCACGGTTCGCCTTGCTGGCTGTTAAGGGCTGATTTCAGTATTGCCAGTGCATGCGATTTTTCCTGGTCCTGCATATTTAACAGGCTGGCGAAAAGGTAGCTCAGGCGCTCGGCACCGGGTTCCTGTAAAAAGTGAGCAATGGCAGGGTGTGCGCCAGCAACTGGTTGTAACAATGCAACGATGTCAGAGAACTCGCGAAACGCATTCATCGCCAGGAATGGCGTCAGGGCAAAAACCAGCTCTGGTTTGTGGTTCGGATCTTTGTAGTTACGCTCAGCGGCATCCATTGGGATCCCGGCTGCGTTTTCTTTGGCAAATCCTATCTCAGAGTTGTGTTTGTTCGGATGGACCTGAATAGAAAGCGGTTGAGCGGCGCAGAGCACTTTAAACAGGAAGGGCAGTTCGCCAAAGCGTTTTGCTACGGCATCGCCTAACAGTGCGGATTTATCGTGCTCGATAACATCGCGCAGAGCAACGGGTTGGCCATCGGCCCCTTGAACCTGAGAGCTGCTTTTCGGATGAGCACCCATCCACAGCTCGGCCATTGGCTGCTGGGTTGGGTTGGCAATGCCATAAAGTTCCGTTAACGCAGTTTTACTTCCCCAGGCGTAGTGTTGCACTGAGTTGATGAGTTTTTGCATTATCAATGCCCTGTTTCAATGTTGAAAAATCTCTGGCTATTAAACCAAGAAACCCCGGACGAAGTAACCTGCACGTGCAAAAAGTCGTACTAGTCTCAGTTTTTGTTAAAAAATTGTGTAGGATATGGTGACTCGCTTTTAATACCCTGAGTAATTCCGGTTGCAGAAAGCCATACCTTCTACAACCCGATCTGCGGCAGGGAAGCAGGGCAATGGAACATCTGCCCAGAGAATAACCAGACCGAGCAGTAAGTGAGAGCACAATGTCAAACAAACCCTTTCATTATCAGCATCCCTTTCCCCTCAAAAAGGATGATACCGAATACTATCTGCTGACCAGCGACCATGTTTCCGTTGCCGAATTTGAAGGGCAGGAGATTGTCAAAGTTGCGCCTGAGGCCTTAACTTTGCTGGCTCGCCAGGCGTTTCATGACGCATCGTTTATGCTGCGCCCTGCACATCAGCAGCAGGTTGCAGACATTCTGCGCGATCCGGATGCCAGCGAAAACGATAAATATGTCGCCCTGCAATTCCTGCGTAACTCTGATATCGCAGCAAAGGGCATTCTGCCGACATGTCAGGACACCGGCACAGCGATCATCGTGGGTAAAAAAGGACAGCGTGTCTGGACCGGCGGCGGTGACGAAGCGGCGCTGGCGCGTGGGGTTTATAACACCTACATCGAAGATAACCTGCGCTATTCACAAAACGCCGCGCTGGATATGTACAAAGAGGTGAACACCGGTACCAATCTGCCAGCACAGATTGACCTGTATACCGTCGACGGCGATGAATACAAATTCCTGTGCATTGCCAAGGGCGGTGGTTCGGCGAACAAAACCTATCTGTACCAGGAAACCAAAGCGCTGCTCACACCAGGCAAATTAAAAAATTACCTGGTGGAGAAGATGCGAACGCTGGGAACAGCAGCTTGCCCGCCGTACCACATCGCGTTTGTGATTGGTGGAACGTCCGCAGAAGCCACGCTGAAAACGGTGAAACTGGCTTCGGCGAAATACTACGATGAGCTGCCGACCGAAGGTAACGAGCACGGCCAGGCATTCCGTGATGTTGAACTGGAAAAAGAACTGCTGATAGAAGCGCAGAACCTTGGTTTAGGTGCCCAGTTTGGCGGGAAATATTTTGCACACGATATCCGTGTGATCCGCTTACCGCGTCACGGCGCGTCGTGCCCGGTTGGCATGGGCGTTTCTTGTTCAGCGGATCGTAATATTAAAGCCAAGATCAACCGTGAAGGGATCTGGATTGAGAAGCTCGAACACAATCCTGGCAAATATATCCCGGAAGAACTGCGTCAGGCAGGCGAAGGCGAAGCCGTGCGTGTCGACCTGAACCGTCCGATGAAAGATATTCTGGCACAGTTGTCGCAATATCCGGTTTCTACTCGCTTGTCGCTGAATGGTACGATCATCGTTGGACGTGACATAGCACATGCGAAACTGAAAGAACGTCTGGATAACGGCGAAAGTTTGCCGCAGTATGTTAAGGATCACCCAATCTATTACGCCGGACCGGCAAAAACGCCGGAAGGTTATGCATCTGGCTCGCTTGGCCCAACCACCGCCGGTCGCATGGATTCCTATGTTGATCAGCTTCAGGCCGCGGGCGGGAGTATGATCATGCTGGCAAAAGGAAACCGCAGTCAGCAGGTTACTGACGCTTGCCATAAGCATGGTGGTTTCTACTTAGGCAGCATTGGTGGGCCAGCGGCTGTGCTGGCCCAGGGCAGTATCAAGAGTCTGGAGTGCGTGGAATATCCCGAACTGGGGATGGAAGCCATCTGGAAAATTGAAGTGGAAGATTTCCCGGCGTTTATCCTGGTGGATGACAAAGGCAACGATTTCTTCCAGCAAATTCAGACGTCGCAGTGCGCACGCTGCGTTAAGTAACGTCAGCCGCCCTACGGGGCGGTTTTTTTTACCGCACGAACCACCAAACGACAGTTTTTTCCTCGTTAATACTCATAAGACCAATGCAAGTGGGCAATGTCGAAACATAACCTAATCAATCGTTAATATAAGGAGCAGGTAATGGTAACGGTACGCCGCGAGAATGATTCTATGGGTGCGATCGATGTTCCGGCCGATAAACTCTGGGGCGCGCAAACTCAACGATCGCTGGAGCATTTTCGCATTTCAACAGAGAAAATGCCGGTCTCGCTGATCCACGCGCTGGCGCTGACTAAGCGGGCCGCTGCGAAGGTTAACCAGGATTTGGGTTTGCTGGCTGCGGAGAAAGCCTCCGCCATCATGCAGGCTGCTGACGAGGTGCTGGCAGATAAGCATCGCGATGAGTTTCCGCTGGCTATCTGGCAGACCGGTTCCGGCACGCAAAGCAATATGAATATGAATGAGGTGCTGGCAAACCGGGCCAGCGAATTGTTGGGCGGCGTGCGGGGAATGGAGCGAAAAATACATCCGAACGATGATGTCAACAAAAGCCAAAGTTCAAATGATGTTTTTCCCACGGCAATGCATGTCGCCGCGCTGCTGGCTTTGCGTGAGCATCTGATCCCTCAGTTGAATGTGTTGACCACCACGTTACGTGAAAAATCGCATGCCTTCGCCGACATTGTCAAAATCGGCAGAACCCATTTACAGGATGCGACGCCACTGACGCTGGGTCAGGAAATCTCTGGTTGGGTGGCAATGCTGGAGCATAACCTGAAGCATATCGAACATAGTCTGCCGCACGTTGCTGAACTGGCGTTGGGCGGTACGGCGGTAGGGACCGGGCTGAACACTCACCCGGAATATGCCGAGCGGGTTGCGGATGAACTGGCTGTGTTGACCTCTGCACCTTTTGTCACCGCGCCGAATAAATTCGAAGCGCTAGCCACCTGTGATGCACTGGTACATGCCCACGGTGCACTCAAAGGCCTGGCCGCATCGCTGATGAAAATCGCCAATGATGTACGCTGGCTGGCATCCGGTCCGCGCTGCGGCATTGGCGAAATTTCTATTCCTGAAAATGAACCGGGCAGTTCCATCATGCCGGGCAAGGTCAACCCGACACAATGTGAAGCCCTGACTATGCTGTGCTGTCAGGTCATGGGTAACGATGTTGCCGTTAATATCGGCGGGGCATCAGGGAATTTTGAACTGAACGTCTATCGCCCGATGGTTATCCATAACTTCCTGCAATCGGTTCGTTTGTTGGCAGATGGTATGGAAAGCTTCAACGAGCACTGTGCGACAGGGATCGAGCCAAATCGTGAACGCATTGATCAGTTGCTCAACGAGTCACTGATGCTGGTAACCGCGCTAAACACCCATATTGGCTACGATAAAGCGGCTGAGATTGCTAAAAAGGCGCATAAAGAAGGACTGACCTTAAAAGCGTCAGCCCTGGCGCTGGGATATTTAACCGAGGCCGAATTCGACAGTTGGGTCCGCCCGGAACTGATGGTCGGTAGCATGCGACCGGGTCGTTAATCCGCTACATACAGGTGCAACCGTGGGATAATCAGTCTTAACGGTTGCGCCTGAGGCTTAAAACGGTGCTGAACATTGTCAGCATCGTAGTTCATTAATCCTCCGATATCCGGCACCGTCATGCCGTTTTCGTTATTTATTAGCGCAATTAATGGCGTCGGGCAGGCATATTGCACCTGTTTTTGCTGCCCTTTGTACCAGACGCGGGCGATGGGTTGTACTTTGACCGGGCGTTTGATCTTCAATTTTGCCTGTTGTGGTAGGGCAGCGATGTCCTGGTATTCGCGCTCAAGCCTGGCCTGCCACTCTTCGCGTGTCCACGGATACACGCTGCGTGGTGACGTCAGGCTCTTTTCCAGTTGTTGCAGTACCTCATCACGCGTCAGGTTCTTAATAATGTGCTTGTTGGCCCAGCCAAATCGCAGGGTAGCCGGCTCTCTGACAACCGTTAGCGTCCGATAGGCGTTCAACGTAATCAGCCCTGGTAAGTGGCGGTGCACCCATTCAAAACGCGCGGCCGATGGCAGACCAGACTCTACGGTGACAATACGCTCAAAGGTGGTTTTAAGCTGATTAATACGTTGTATTTGCTCTTCCAGGATGGCTTGTGTGCCGGTATCCACCTGATAGCAGAGTACCCCCGGCAGGCGGACAGCCGCTTTGCTACTGCGATTCTCGGACTGCTGTTGAATAAACAGGTGGCGATAGTGGCGTAGTGCCAGGGTTTCCGCCTCTTTACCCAAGTGCTGTTTTACGTCGATGGTTTCCAGTGGCGCGTGTTCTGCCTCTTTCACCACTTCCGGCAAAGAGAACACGCGAGCAATCAGTAGTGTCTGCTGTTGCAATTGCGCGGTGAGGTGTGCCAGTTCTTGTTCCATCTGGCGAAAGGTTCCGTTTAAGCGTTCGACGAGATCGTAGCGAGCCATAGATTTACCATTTTAGTTACAACATACTTTTTTATAGCACAAGATACCCAGCCTGACCACCGAGCCGTGTAGGTCAGGCAGCTGAAAATTCAGGTATGTTATGCCAGACAGGCCAACTGAAGGAGAAGCGGGCACCACCCAGTTCACTTTCATCACAGACCACCGTACCGCCCATAGCCAGAGCGATAGAGTGGACGATGGCGAGGCCAAGTCCGCAGCCACCTGTCGCCCGGTCACGGCTGGGGTCCAGACGTACAAACGGTTCAAAAATTTGCTCGCGCGCAGCAGGCTCGATGCCGGGTCCATCATCTTCGACGATCAGCGTTGCCTGACTCCCATTGAGTTGCAGGCTGGCTTGCACAGTCGACTGGCAGTATCGCAGAGCGTTATTTAACAAATTATCCAGCACACGCTCCATCAAGCGCATATCCAGTGCGCCGTAGTCTCCGATCTGAAGATGGCGCAGGCGTACCGCACGATCAGGGTTGACGCTTTGTACATCTTCCAGATGGGTTGTTAGCCACACGGGCAGGTTCGGAACACTGAGTTTTAGCTCATTTTGCGGCCTATCCAGACGAGCATAGGTGAGCAATTCTTCAATTAACGCTTCCAGTTGACCAATATCGCGGTTTAGCGCCTGCGATTCCTGCTCGGTGAGGTTATCGCTCATCTCAAGGCGGTAACGCAATCGCACCAGCGGTGTACGAAGCTCATGGGCAATGCCGTCAATCAGCTGTTTCTTACTGGCTATCAGGGCATTGATATTGTCCGCCATTTGGTTAAACGCCACGCCCAGACGCTCAAAGCTTGAGCCGCTGTCAAAGTGCAACCGCTCATTAAGATGTCCTTCACCAAAACGCTGTGCTGCGGCCTCCAGTCTGAGCATCTCTTGCCAGTGTGGGCGCATCCAGATCAGCACAGGGAAGGCCAATGAAATAGCAATGAAGGCCATCAGCGCGACGTCCAGCAAGCGCATCTGGTGCAGGAAATAGAGATAAGGTACGGGGCCGACAGCCAGTACATAGTGGCTTCGCGGAATTCGTTGAATAAAGGTGTACTGATCGTCGAGCGCAACGATATCGCCTTCCCGTAAGCGCTGCATGGTGGGAGCATCAAGATGGTATTTATTCAACGGTTCTACGCGAAGATCAAAAGACAGATTTAAATCCATCTCTTTCAGGGTTTTCCCCCAGTCTCGCGGTGGGATTTCGCGTAATTCGCTGCGCATCAGATACAACGAACTTTTCATCAAGTCGTCGAGCGACTGTCTACCCGCACGTTCTGCGGTGAATTTGTACACCAGGCCAACCAGCAGGGTCATCACCAGAAAACAGACAAACAACAAGAGATAAAACTGCACAAACAGTTTTTTCATACAAATCACCAAACACTCAATAGGTTAGCTAATGTGCAGTTGCCAGCGGAACAGGTGGGCGGTATCACTGTATCCACTGACGCACAGGGTGAATATCAATCCGACCACCATCAACGCACTTGTCCTGGCAGATTACACGGTATAAACCATTTCTGCATTCTTATGAGCTACCATGCGACTATACAGGATCGCCATTTAATGAGCCTAACGCAACGCAAGACCAACCACTCAATAGGCCTGCATCCGTGAAAAAAGTTCGTTTTATACAACAACGAGATCCTGCGCCGACACAATAGCGAAACCACTTATATGAGTATGTGTATTTTCACCGACAATTAGGTGGCTTATTTTTGAGCGGAACCGATAAGGTTATATATACCTGAAATAGCAACACTGACCTTCTTTAAATAAATTTAAATGTAGAGGTGGTTTTTTTTTGGATTCTGATTGGTTGTGATGAAAATAAACGAATAGCTTGATAAGTGAGGGAGGCCAGAGGCCGTTATTCGAGTGTACCGAATAATGCCTCAAGATCTCCATAGAATGAAACGCTGTCATTCTCCCATCTTCTGTAAACGGCGATACCGGATTTATTCCCCGTTTTTCGGTCATGCCGACCGATACGGCTGTCTACACCCGTCGGCTTGCAGTTGTAAGTTCTTAGGGGGGGCTACACTCATGGAACTTAGCGCGGTACTAGCGCAGAAACACCTTTCCAATCATATAGGTCGTTGCCTGTCCACCTATATAGACACGATCGCCCACGAGCTGGCAGCGTAACTCTCCGCCGCGTTCGAATCCCTGGTGTGCCAGCATCTGCATTTTGTTTAGCTGCCTGGCCCAGTAAGGGATGAGCATCGTGTGCGCTGAGCCGGTGACAGGGTCTTCTGCCACAGCCTCCCCTGGGCAGAAGAAACGGCTGACAAAGTCGTATTCGCCTTCACTTGGCGCGGTTATACAAACCATTTTCCCGAGAGGGATCATGGCATTAATATCCGGTTTAACCGCTTCAACTTGCTGCTGATTCTCCATCACCACCATATAATCACGCGCCATGCGTACTTCTTTGTATTCCGTGATACCTAACGTTTGCAGTAGTAATGCCGGCGGTACAATAGATTCAGTTTCCCATGCAGGAAAATCAAGCGTCAGCCATTTGCCATTGCGACTTACCGTCAGTGCGCCGACAAATCGGGTTTCAAAATGAATAATGGTGTTTGGGTAATTAAGGTGTTCAAAGATGACATGTGCCGCAGCAAGTGTGGCATGGCCACAGAGGTTGATTTCGCCCTGAGTCGTAAACCAGCGTAATTCAAAACCTTTCTGTGTCGGGACGAAAAAAGCGGTTTCCGACTGGTTATGCTGCTTTGACATTTTTAATAGTGTTTCATCAGGCAACCATTCTGTGAGCGGGCATACTGCGGCAGCGTTTCCGCCAAACGTGGTAGTGGTAAAAGCATCTATCATAAAAAAATCAATTTGCTGCATAGCGGAAACCTCTCATCAGTTCTGGCGGAAATCGCACTCTAGCACGCCATATTAATCCGGTATTTAGAATTCTTTATCTATCTGAATTATTTTCTATTTCGCTACCCGCTATGATTTTTATTTAATGTAAAATTTCATTTGAAATACTACTTCTTGATAATTCTGAATGCTGGAAAATTACCCTAATATACTTTTGCGATGTGATTATAAATTCAGTTGATTATTCTGATTTGTTACTTATTGATGATAGGAATGGTAATGGGATTGTTAAATTTCAACAGTGGTTTGTTCATTGTGGTATTGGCATTGTCTGCATCTGTTCTGGCCGGTGAAAATGTGATTACCGGCGGTTATGTTCATACCAAAACAGCAGGAAAAAGCCTGAGTGGTTTTAATGCGAAGTATGGATACACGCCCGATGAAAGTGATTTGGGTGTCATCTCCTCGCTCTCTATTTCCGCTGACAATGAAAACGATATTGACCGTGGATATGGTTCTGCTCTGGTGGGGGCAAGTTATCGCATAAACGATGTCCTCAAACCCTACGTATTGGCGGGTATCGCAAGGGGAGCAATAAAGGCTGATGGTGATACAGATACATCTACTGGCTTTGCATATGGAGCGGGTATTCAGTTAACCCCCATTGCAGGTTTCACTATCGATGCGGGCTATGAAGGTTCTAAGATCTTTGGTTCACAAGCTAATAGTGTGGTTCTGGGTGCGGGCTGGAAATTCTAAGGTATCTATTTTGAAAAAGTTAATGATGACGGTTTTATTCACCTCTGCCATATCCTTATTATCCGGCTGTGTGACTGAACAACAACGAGTAGACAGATGCGTAGCAACAGGCGTAAGTCGTGATACTTGCTACCATGAGGAAAAAGAATACTGGCGTTCGGTGAATGCTAACTACGCGACCGAGCGTGCAGCGGAAACCCAGGCTGATGCTTTCAGAGAAGGCATGGGAAACAATAAACATAAAAAGAAAAGGTAGGGAAGTTAGGTAAGCTATTGGGTTATGGAAACGATGATTAATTATAATGTCAACAGTTCACGGCAGGTGGTATGACGTTGGCATTATTTCTGGGCGCGGCTTTGTCGACTGAGAGATAACGACAAAGCCTGCGCCTTATTGGACAACTCTCATTTTTGTAGCCAAATGATTTAATCCCGTTTGTGGGTATTTTCCGCGAGGAAAGCCGGTATATCCGCCAGTTTAATGTTCTCGGGGACAAAACCGTGTTTCGGGCAGGCAACACGCTGAGAACGATAAATACCGGTATAACCAGATATCAACCAGGCCACCGCACAGGCCAGTGCGGCATAAATTCCCGTGTCGGCTCCAAATAACTCAATGGCCATCAGTGTTGAAGCGACAGGCGTATTTGCGGCCCCGGCAAAGACAGCGACAAACCCCATACCCGCAAGGAAACTGACAGGTAAATGCAGTAGTGGTGCAAGTGCATTACCCAGTGTGGCCCCAATATAAAAAAGTGGGGTGACTTCTCCTCCTTTAAAACCTGTGCCCAGTGAGACCGCGGTAAATACCAGTTTGCCCAGAAAATCCCAGGAGGGGAGCTGTTGCCGGAAAGCATCCACGATCACCGGAATGCCGAGGCCGATATAGCGATCTGCCGCCAAAAAGTACACCGCGACGGCCACGACAAGTCCCCCAATGAACGGCCTAAACGGTGCGTAACGAACGGTTCGCTTCATAACGCTACCAATGGTATGCGTGAGGTTAGCGAAGACCCGCGCGGTAAAACCAAAGCAGCAACCAGCGATAATTACGGCAATCAGTGTCCATGCAGAGAAATCAGGGACCTGAGAGATGACGTAATGTGTATGTTTTACACCCCACAACAAACCTGTCTGATCGGCGACGATAGCAGCAAAAATACAGGGAATAAGTGCATTGTAATTCATGCGGCCGATCGCCAGCACCTCAAGACCAAAGATTGCACCCGCAAGCGGGGTGCCAAATACGGATGAAAACCCCGCGCTGATGCCCGCCATTAGAACAAGACGCCGGGAGTCAGGTGTCAGTCTAAAAATACGCGTAAACTGATCGGCGATGGATGCACCCATTTGTACTGCCGTTCCTTCACGCCCAACTGAGGCACCAAACAGATGAGAAATCACGGTGCTGATAAAAACCAGCGGCGTCATGCGTAGGCGGATGATGCTGTGAGGATGGTGGATTTCATCAAGAACGAGGTTATTGCCACCCTCAACGGCGCTTCCGTACAACAGATAAATCCATCCTACAATGAAACCGGCGACAGGAAGTAACCAGATAAGCCAATGGTGGTTGACTCGGGTCGTAGTGGCCCAATCAAGAGAAAACAGGAATAATGCAGAAGCTGTGCCGGTTAGTACGGCGATGAGCAAAGCAAGGCCAAGCCATTGCCCGAGTGCAGTTATTGAATTATTGAGCAGAAAGTGATTTGAGCGCATTGACGCATCCTCAGATGAGTTATCATCCCGGACACACAGCGCAGCATGGCTAAAAATACGTGCACCTGCTTCTTCCCGGTCCGGGAATATAAAGCAGGCATCATTAGCCACATGGCGGTTCAAGGGGGAATGCCATCCCCTGTGTGCGCTATATTACTATAAGAATCGATTCAGCAAAAGAGCGTAGACTCCTGGCTAACATGAGGGAACACAGTGGAAAAATGCATGTTTCAAACCTGGCTTCGCCACTGGGCGCTCATTCCTGACGGCAATCCGGTTATGACGCGAACATCAGCGCTATTACCCGTTACCACAATCAAAGAGGGCCGGAAAGCCATGCTTAAGCTCACCGATGATGAAAATGAGCGTACTGGTGGTGAGCTTATGGTGTGGTGGAATGGCAGCGGTGCGGCGCAAGTGATCGCTCATGATCATGGCGCGACCCTGCTAGTACGCGCAACAGGAGCGGATTCGTTATCCGCGATGTCCCGAACGGGGGAGGATGCGCAGGCATGCCGTATTCTTTGCAATACCGCCCGACAACTCCATCGACCAGCCAATGCGTCTACACCGGTATTAACACCGCTGCGGCACTGGTTTCGCCATCTTGCCCCTGCGGCGAAAATTTATGGTGGCGTCATGACGCGCTGTGCAGAGATCGCAAACGAATTGTTCTCTTCTCCTCAGGATGAGGTCGTATTGCATGGTGACTTACATCACGGCAATGTCCTCGATTTTGGCCCGGCAGGCTGGCTGGCAATTGATCCCAAGGGGCTGCTGGGTGAGCGAGGGTTTGATTACGCTAATATATTCACGAATCCTGACCTTGCCGATCCCCGCGTTGCTATCGCGACAGACTCAAATATTTTTAAGCAACGCGTGCAACTTGTCTCTGAGATAGCCGGGATTGAACGACAGCGACTGCTGATGTGGATAGCCGCATGGTGTGGTTTATCTTCTGCATGGTTTCTGGAGGATGGGGAAAATGCGGCGATAACCTTGCGCGTCGCGGAATTAGCGATTGCTGAACTGGACGAAGAGAGCAGGCAACTTTGATCTAAGACACTGGGCTGGTAATTCTTAAACGTTATCATTAGGCTGGTAAACGTTTTATTAATCTATCAGTGTACGGCGGTGATGTTGTGTTGTTTATTACAAAACGAGTGGGCCGGAAATAATGACTTCGTTGTTTTCATTAATAAAAAAACGGCCAAACCTCATATTGCTGGTGGTTTTTCTCATCGGATCAAACATAGTCGCCTGGCTCTGGGCATTCACCGCGTTTAGGCATAATACGTCACTTCTGGCATTGAGCCTGATCGCGTGGTGTTATGGTTTGCGTCATGCAGTCGATGCCGATCATATTGCTGCCATAGATAGTGCGACGCGAAAGCTCATGCAGCAAAAGAAACGCGCACTGACGACGGGGGCATGGTTTTCTCTGGGACACTCCACCATCGTCGTGCTGGCAAGCATGGGTATTGCTCTGACCACCAACGTATTTAAACAACATATGGTATGGTTTCAGAATATTGGTGGCATTATCGGCACCACCGTTTCTGCCGCATTTCTGCTTATTCTGGCTACCATCAACCTCATCATTTTCTGTCAGGTCTGGAAGGCGTTCCGTCATCTGAAACATACCGGTATTTATGATCTCTCCACGGAAGATGTCACGGTTTCAGGTCCGCTGAGTTGGCTATTCCGCTCAGCCTTCAGGCTAGTTGGGAAAGACTGGCACATGTATTTTGTTGGTTTCTTATTTGGTCTGGGCTTTGACACTGCGACTGAAATCTCGTTGTTGGGCATATCAGCTTCAAGCGCCTCCAACGGGATGTCTGTCTGGTCCATTTTGGTCTTCCCGGCACTGTTTACCTGCGGTATGGCGCTGATTGATTGTCTCGACAGTATACTGATGGTTGAGGCCTACGGTTGGGCATTCAATAAGCCACAACGTAAGCTGTATTACAATATGACCATTACCGGAACCTCAGTGATTGTGGCGCTGTTTATCGGCGGACTGGAGGGGTTGAGCCTGCTGTCTGATGCGTTTTCGTTACAGGGCGGGCTGTGGGACACGGTCAGTAACTTAAGTGACCACATGGGCAACGTCGGGTTTGCCATTATTGGTGTCTTTATTGCCTGTTGGATTATTTCCGCATTGAACTACCGCTGGAAAAAATATGACGGTCTGACGTTCGGTTGAGGTAGAAAAATCGATTCGCCATCAACGTTACACTGTCACGTTGATGGCATCCACGCGATTGGTTATGTGGTTCATCCGGTGGGCTATTTCTGAGGCTCGTCGTCCCAGGCATGCGGAGCGAACAGATAACCTTTGTTGCGTACCGTTTTGATTCGATAGGGTTCAGTCGCGTTATCAAGCAGTTTTTTGCGCAATCGGGAGATTGCGACATCGACACTGCGGTCCATACCGTCGTAGCTTACGCCGCGCAGGTTTTTCAGCAAGGCATCGCGATCCATAATCTGCCCCGCATGGGTTGCCAGTTCCCAAAGTAACTCAAAATCCGCTGTAGAGAGGGCGACTTGTTCACCGCCGAGCAGCACAGACCGATTCGTTGGGTCAATGGTCAGTGCGCCAAAACGTAGAGTGGTGTGCGGGGTGATGGTGGCAGCCTGAATCCCTTTTGCCTGGGCTGAATGTTCGTTTTGGCGTAAATGCAAGCGCAGGCGAGCCAGCAGTACTGCCGGTGGTGTGGTTTTCAGGATATAGTCGCAGGCACCCATTTCGAGGGCCAGAATATGGTTCATGTCGCTGTCCAGCGAAGTCAGCAGGACAATTGGACCTTGCCAGCGCCCACGCAAATCACGGCAAATAGTCATACCGTCTTTACCTGGAAGCATAATATCTAACAACACCAGATCGGGTTGCACTTGCAGGATTTTCTCTTCGGCCAAATCACCACGAGGTTCGACGATAACCTCAATATCATGCCGGGCCAGATAGGCCGCAATCAGCGAACCTACTTCGGGATCATCTTCAACAAATACGATGGTGTTCATATCATTCATTTTGAATATAAAACGCCAACATACACCGCCATCGTTTTTCCTTCCATTAATCTTTTCTAAACGAGAACGCTTCCGTTATGCTAGGGACTAATGTTATTGATATGTTAAGGCAAAACGATGGGGCTCGTAGTAAAAGCGGCGCTGGGTGCGCTGGTAGTGGTGCTGATTGGTTTACTGGCTAAAACAAAGAATTACTATATTGCGGGATTAATTCCACTGTTCCCAACCTTTGCGCTGATAGCGCACTATATTGTGGCCAGTGAGCGTGGAATAGAGGCATTACGTACAACCATCGTATTCAGCATGTGGTCGATTATTCCCTATTTTGTCTACCTCATTTCACTGTGGTACTTCACCGGTTTTATGCGTTTACCCGTCGCGCTCATTGGCTCGGTAGTGTGCTGGAGCCTGAGCGCGTGGTTGCTGATCTTTTGTTGGATAAAATTGCACTAGCGCAGGTGGCGACCCCCGTCAACGGCAAAGCTGCGGCCGGTGACAAAACAACTGGTAAACAGATAGTCTATTAAATCAATGATTTCTTTTTCGCCGGGTGCTGTTTTCATCAACGACTTATTCAGCGCCTGCTGGCGATATTCTGCATCGTCACCTTCGTTAAACAGGATTAGTGAGGGGGCGATTGCGTTAACTTTCACTTCCGGGGCCAGTTTGCGGGCGAATGAGCGGGTCATATTATCCAGAGCCGCTTTACTGGCAGCATACGCAATATGCTTGTCGCTGCCGCGTTCTACGACGTAATCAGTAAAATGGATAATATCGCTGGCCGCATGCCCATGTCCGCGCAGCAGGCCTTCCAGCGCGTGATTAAGCAGGTAAGGGGTATTCACGTGGATCTGCATCATGCTGGACAGCACGTCAGAAAGCGGCAGCCCCGGTTTTTCGGCAACCCAGGCGCTGGCATTGTGCACAATAGCGCGTAAACCTTCGGTACGGGCTTTCACTTCATTGGCAAAAGCAAGGACCCCTTCGTCGGTCGCGAAGTCAGCCTGAATACACAGTGCCCCCGCCTCTTGCAGGCCTTCAATGGCCGGGTAGTGCGTCCGGTAGCTGACGATCACCGGCTGCTTTTGATTCAGAAAATGCCACGCGATGGCGAGACCGATGCGACGGCCCCCTCCGGTGATAAGTATTGGCAAAGCGGGCTTTTTACCCATCGAGATCTCCATGAGTCGCAAACGATGGGTCAACTATTTAACCCATCAGCATCCAGGTCGCTGGAACAGCTGCTACAAGAAGCAGGCCGATCAAAGCCATTTCCTGGCGTTTTAATACGTTGTCATGCGCGTGAGTTTTGCGGGCATAAAGGAAAACCAGCAAACCTGGAGCATACAGCACCACGGACAACAGCAGGTGCATCGGACCTGACGCGTACAGTAACCATAAGCCATAAATGCATGCACCGACACCAACAGCCTGATGAATTGGACGGGTTGCTATTTTCAGCAAAAATGCGCCGACGAGGAAATAGGGCACCAGAATCATCTCTGAGGCAATAGTCAGCAGCGTATTGTAGTCAGAACCTGTGAGCCAGATCAGCACCAGACAGACCTGTACGCAGATGTTAGTCAACCACAGTGATGCCGATGGCGCGCCTTGCGCATTCTGACGGGCAAAAATACGCGGGAATGCTTTGTGAGTGGATGCCAGAAACGGGACTTCCGCCGCCATAATCGTCCAGCTCAAATAGGCGCCGCAGACAGAGACAATCAAACCTGCGGCGATAATGATTTCGCCCCATGGCCCCATCATTTTAACCATCAGACCAGCCATTGATGGGTTGCGGATTTCAGCCAGTTCCGGGCGTGCGACTACGCCAAGAGAAAGCAGGGTTACCAACAGGTAGACGCCAAGCGCGGCAAGTACTGCCAGCAGCGTCGCGCGTCCGACATCGCGTTTGTTCCTCGCCCGTGCGGAAACCACGACAGCACCTTCGACACCGATAAACACCCACAGGGTGATAAGCATGGTGTTTTTAACTTGCTCCCAAACAGGAACACCCAGTTTCACACCGGTAAAGTCGAGGCTAAAGGTGTCGAGCTTAAATAACATGAATGCCAGCACGATAAACAGGCCGAGCGGCAGTAGCTTCGCCAGCGTCGCCACCAGATTAATGCTGGCGGCTGTCTGTACGCCACGTAACACCAGAAAATGCACGATCCACAGCAGTACCGATGCGCCAACAATAGACTGCCATGTATTCCCGTCGCCAAACAGACGCAACGCAGGTGTATCGGTAAAGAAGCTAAGTGCGGAAAAGACGATAACCAGATAGGAAACGTTAGCGATAACGGCACACAGCCAATATCCCCACGCGGAGCAAAAACCGATCAGTTCGCCGAAGCCTTCGCGCGCGTAGGTAAAGATACCACCGTCCAGTTCCGGGCGGATACGTGTCAGGATAAGCATGGCAAACGCGAGCAGCAGGATCCCCGCACCCGTAATCGCCCAACCAATCAATAACGCTGCCGGGCTGGCTACCGCAGCCATATTTTGTGGCAGGCTGAAAACACCAGCGCCAAGCATTGAGCTTAGAACCAGCGCTGTCAGTGCGCTCAGACCCAATTTTTTTTCCATTTGTATCCAGTTACAAAAACGAGAGTGAGAGAATAATTATTTTGGCAAATCGCATAAAAATGGTGAAAGCGACTCAAGGCGCGGGATTTTACGGAGAGAAGACAGCGCATGCAATGGGGATAGGCAGATTTGTGACTAAAAATGCTAAAGGCGGCATAAAGCCGCCTTTTATTATTACTATTGCCTGTTACTTATACAGGTCGGCGCTGATGGTCATGTTGTTACCACGTTCCGACCACTGGCGGGTGATGTGGTAGTACTTCGCACCTTTTTTCGCTGCACGTTTAGCAACCTGGTAAGAGACTTCGGTCATGTTGCCATAGTTACCGGTGAACTTGATGCTGTCGAATGGCACCATCATCGCGGCGGTAGCTTTGTTCAGCTCTTCAACTTTAGTACCGTCAGGCAGGGTGACAGTGTAACGTCCACCTTTAGTTGATTGAGTTTCGAAGAAACGACCCACTTCGGCACTCGGAGACGCGGTTGTTGCCACGCCAGGAATTTCAACTTTCTTCGCGGCTTCGCCACCGGCTGCTAACGCAGCACGTCCGGCATCAGAATCAGCAGGGATCGCATCAGGGCTTTGGACAACACGTTTTTTCGCATCTTCTTTGTAGATGAATGCGGTAATACGTTGGTTACCACCCTGGTTGGCATCAACCTGGCGTACGATATAGAAAGAGTAAGCCCCTTTTTCTTTCGCCACTTTGGTGATGGCATCATTTACTTCAGGCTGGCTGCGGTAGAAACCCTGAACCGTAACGGTATCGAAAGGTTCAATCAGAACGGCCTGGTCTTTCGGTAATTCCATAACGCCGTTGATGACGCGATTTTTGGTGACTTCTGCTTTTTCAGCGTCGGCTTTATAGATATCGGCGACGACGCGCCAGTTACCGCCACTGCCAAAATCTGAGGTATCAACAACATAAAAGGAGGCTGCACCGTCTTTATCTGCACGACGGGATACGGCGTCTACCGCATCACCGATAGCATTAAAACGACCGGTAACCACAATGCGGTCATAGGGTTTCAGGGCAGCTGCTTGCTCCGGCGTCAATTCTGTCGCTGCATTTACAGAAAAAGCAGTCGCAGAAAGAAGAGCGGACGCCAGGAGAGTGTTCTTAAGCTTCATAAAAATAATCCTTCGCCTTGCGCAAACCAGGTACTGGTATTGTTATTGACTAGAAACGTGGCTGATTATTGCATTTAAATTGTGTCAGTGTCTGCGTGATTTTTCACTCATCGTGCCACCCATGCTAACAACATCGATAACATTTAGTGATATGTCTAAAAATTCGGCGTTTGGCGGCTAAAACTGATAAACCAGTTGAATTTCATAAGTTAATTTAATGTTAATCAATTGTTCTATGGTGGCGCTTAATCATGTTTTGCCGCTTCGCTTGAGCGAATTATCAGCCTTTGCGGGTTATTTAAAGGGCATTATCCCTGCTTGCGAGTGAATTCATTCCTGTTTTGCAAATTTCATAATAAATACTGTTTTTTGGCGCTAGATCACAGGCGTCATTTTCAGTAGGTTATACAGAGTTTGTTACTGTTTTATTTTATTGAGGTAACACTGAGCTCTCTCGGGAGTGTGCGCATGCCTCTTGCGAACATTGATAAACCATCATCAAAAATACAGATGGAAGGGAACATTATGCGAATTGGCATACCAAAAGAACGGTTAACCAATGAAACCCGTGTTGCAGCCACACCGAAAACGGTTGAGCAGCTGCTGAAGCTGGGTTTTAGCGTCGCGGTTGAAAGCGGCGCAGGTCAACTGGCTAGTTTTGACGATAAGGCGTTTGTGCAAGCAGGCGCAGAAATTGTTGACGGGAATGCTGTCTGGCAGTCAGAGATTATCCTGAAGGTCAATGCGCCAGAAGCGTTTGAGATTCCGTTGCTTAATCCGGGTACCACGCTGGTGAGTTTTCTCTGGCCTGCGCAGAACCCTGAGCTACTGCAAAAACTCGCTGAGCGAAATGTAACGGTCATGGCGATGGATTCCGTGCCGCGTATTTCGCGTGCGCAGTCACTGGATGCCTTAAGCTCGATGGCTAACATTGCCGGGTATCGTGCAATTGTAGAAGCTGCACATGAGTTCGGACGGTTCTTTACCGGGCAAATTACCGCGGCGGGTAAAGTTCCACCTGCCAAGGTGATGGTGATCGGTGCTGGTGTGGCGGGATTGGCCGCTATCGGTGCGGCAAACAGCCTCGGGGCGATTGTTCGCGCCTTTGACACACGCCCGGAAGTAAAAGAACAAGTTCAGAGTATGGGCGCTGAGTTCCTCGAACTGGACTTTAAAGAAGAAGCGGGCAGCGGCGATGGCTACGCCAAAGTGATGTCCGAAGCGTTTATTAAAGCGGAGATGGAGCTGTTCGCCGCTCAGGCAAAAGACGTCGACATCATCGTTACCACCGCGCTGATCCCAGGGAAACCTGCGCCGAAACTGATCACGCGAGAGATGGTTGATTCGATGAAGTCCGGCAGCGTGATTGTCGATCTCGCCGCGCAAAATGGGGGTAACTGCGAGTATACCGTTGCCAATCAGGTGACCACCACCGAGAACGGCGTCAAGGTTATTGGCTATACCGATTTGCCGGGTCGTTTACCGACTCAGTCTTCGCAATTGTATGGCACCAACCTTGTCAACCTGCTGAAACTGTTGTGCAAAGAGAAAGACGGCAACATCACCGTTGATTTTGACGATGTGGTGGTGCGCGGTGTGACAGTGGTTCGCGATGGTGAAATTACGTGGCCTGCACCACCCATCCAGGTTTCTGCTCAGCCACAAGCGGTACCTAAAGCTGCACCTGCACCACAGGAAGAGAAAAAACCTGCATCCCCATGGCGCAAATATGCGCTGATGGCGCTGGTGGTGATTCTGTTTGGCTGGCTAGCCGATGTCGCGCCAAAAGAGTTCCTCGGACACTTTACGGTGTTCGCACTTTCCTGCGTGGTGGGTTACTACGTGGTGTGGAATGTCTCGCATGCGTTGCATACCCCGCTGATGTCCGTGACGAACGCTATCTCCGGAATCATCGTCGTGGGGGCATTATTACAAATTGGCCAGGGCGGCTGGGTGAGTTTCCTGAGTTTTATCGCGGTGCTTATTGCCAGCATTAATATTTTCGGTGGCTTCACCGTGACTCAGCGCATGCTGAAAATGTTCCGGAAAAACTAAGGGGTAACATATGTCTGGAGGATTAGTTACAGCTGCATACATTGTTGCCGCAATCCTGTTTATTTTTAGTCTGGCGGGGCTTTCCAAACACGAAACGTCTCAACAGGGTAACAACTACGGCATCGCCGGGATGGCGATTGCGCTGATTGCCACGATTTTTGGCCCGGATACCGGCAACGTCGCCTGGATTCTGGTCGCAATGATCATTGGTGGTGCAATTGGTATTCGTCTGGCGAAAAGAGTCGAGATGACCGAGATGCCGGAACTGGTGGCGATTCTGCACAGCTTCGTCGGTCTGGCAGCCGTACTGGTTGGTTTTAACAGCTATCTGTATCACGATACCGGTCTGGAACCGATCCTGGTGAACATTCACTTGACTGAAGTGTTCCTCGGTATCTTTATCGGTGCAGTAACCTTCACCGGTTCTATCGTGGCGTTTGGTAAACTGCGCGGCAAGATCTCATCTAAGCCGCTGATGCTGCCGAATCGCCATAAGTTGAACCTGGCGGCGCTGGTGGTTTCTTTCCTGTTGTTGGTCGTATTTGTTCGTACCGAGAGCGTGGGCCTGCAGGTCCTGGCGCTGCTGGTGATGACCATTATCGCACTGGCGTTTGGCTGGCACCTGGTCGCATCCATCGGTGGGGCCGATATGCCGGTCGTCGTCTCTATGCTGAACTCCTATTCAGGATGGGCGGCGGCAGCGGCAGGCTTTATGCTGAGCAACGACCTGCTGATCGTTACGGGTGCGCTAGTCGGTTCCTCGGGTGCGATCCTGTCTTACATTATGTGTAAGGCAATGAACCGTTCTTTCATCAGCGTTATTGCAGGGGGATTTGGCACAGACGGCTCCTCAACTGGTGATACCGAAGAAGCAGGCGAACATCGCGAGATCAATGCCGAAGATACCGCTGAAATGCTGAAAAATTCGCATTCCGTGATTATCACCCCAGGCTACGGTATGGCGGTGGCGCAGGCGCAGTATCCGGTGGCGGAAATTACTGAGAAACTGCGCGCCCGTGGTATCAAAGTTCGCTTTGGTATTCACCCGGTAGCAGGGCGCTTGCCTGGTCATATGAACGTGCTGCTGGCGGAAGCCAAAGTGCCGTATGACATCGTGTTGGAAATGGATGAGATCAACGATGATTTCGCCGACACCGATACCGTGCTGGTTATTGGCGCGAATGATACGGTAAACCCGGCAGCGCAAGACGATCCGCGCAGCCCGATTGCCGGAATGCCCGTACTGGAAGTGTGGAAAGCGCAGAATGTTATCGTGTTCAAACGCTCAATGAACACCGGTTATGCAGGCGTGCAGAACCCGCTGTTCTTTAAAGAAAACACCCATATGTTGTTTGGCGATGCCAAAGCCAGCGTGGATGCAATTCTAAAAGCGTTGTAATGCGTGCCTAAAAGTAAAACGGCCTCTGCGGAGGCCGTTTTTTTTGTTAAACATCCAGTTTACGCTGGGTAATCCATTCCACACGAGCCGGATCACGATGCGAGAAAAATGCACTGATCCCGGCGTCCATGGCGGCGATTTGCGTCATTTCTTCAGCCGTTAAGGTAAAATCCAGTATCTGAATATTCTCTGTCATACGCGCTTTACGCACGGTTTTCGCCAGAGAAATAATTCCGCGTTGATAAATCCAACGCAGCACCACCTGGCCGACGCTTTTCCCGTACTTCTCACCAATCGCGGCCAATGTCGGATTTTGAAACAGGTCATTACGCCCCTCGGCGAACGGCGCCCAGGCTTGTGGTTGAATATTGCGGCTCTGCATCCAGGCTACGGCATGCGGTTGCTGGTGGAAGGGATTCACCTCTATCTGATTCACCGCCGGGATGATACGGTTGAAGGCCATCAAATCTGCCAGGCGGTCCGGGTGAAAATTGCTGACGCCAATCGCGCGAATTTTCCCTTCCTCGTAGAGTTCCTCCATAGCACGCCAGGCGCCGTGCACGTCGCCATAGGGCTGGTGGATTAAATACAGGTCAAGGTAATCAAGCTGAAGACGCTGTAACGAACGCGCAAACTGAGCTTTTGCGCCAGCGTAGCTGGTATCTTGTAACCACAGCTTGGTTGTAATGAAGAGTTCATCGCGGGGTACGCCGCTTTGTTTCAGCGCATTGCCGACCTGAGTTTCATTCAGATAGGAGGCGGCGGTATCGATCAGGCGATATCCCGTTTCGATGGCATCCCGCACGGCTTGCTCACACTCGTTTGCTTCGGTCATTTGGTATACGCCAAAACCGAGCAGAGGCATCTCAACACCGTTATTTAAGACTGTTGTATTCATGGAACGCTCCTGAACATCATTTTTTGCATTGGCAGCAGATTAGCAAAAATCTGTTCACACCATTAGTCGGTTAAATCGGCATAGACCTATGAGCTAAATTCATTTTTAGCAGGGAAATATGCGAAGTTTGTCACATATGTCTGGTGCAAAAAGGGCGTTATTCATGATTTACACTCATAAACTTATGCTTCTTTCGCTATCTAATCACTGCCATTCACCCCGTATATACTGCCACCTGACTTTTCCCAAGATAACAGGACGCTATGCGTACACGTGAACAGCGCTCACCGGTTGCGACGGCAAGCCACACCGGTCTCTCTTTTATTCTTATTCTCAGCGGCTTGATGGCCTTTACTTCACTTTCAACCGATATCTATCTCCCGGCGATGCCGACCATGGCGGGGGATTTAAACGGCAATGTGGAGCTTACTGTTACCGGTTTTTTGGTGGGATTTGCTATTGCGCAGTTGATCTGGGGACCGATCAGCGATCATCTGGGCAGGCGTACGCCGCTGTTTATCGGCATGGTGCTGTTTATCATCGGTTCGGCGGGGTGTGCGTTGTCTACAGATATCACGCAAATTGTTTTCTGGCGGGTCTTTCAGGCGCTGGGGGCCTGTACCGGACCGATGCTGGCGCGTGCCATGATTCGTGATCTCTTTGCTCGTACTCGTGCGGCGCAAATGTTGTCAACCCTGGTACTGGTTATGGCGATTGCCCCCATCGCAGGGCCATTGATTGGCGGGCAAATTATTCGACTGAGCACCTGGCACTCTATTTTTTGGTTACTGGTGGTCATTGGCGTGCTGATGTTTATTTCGTTGCTGTGGTTGCCGGAAACACTCCCTGAAGAAAGACGCGTAAAAGCCTCACTGGCAGGCGCATTTCGTCATTACCGCGCGCTATTAACCAATGGCCGATTTATGCGCTACACCCTGAGTCTGACCTTTTATTACGTGGGTGCGTATGCGTTTATTACCGGTTCGCCATTTGTTTACATTCGCTATTACCATGTCGACCCACAGCATTACGGCTGGTTATTTGCGTTAAATATTGTCGGCGTTATGGCGATGAGTGCGGTCAATCGCCGGCTGGTGCAACGGCATGCGTTAGAACAGTTGCTGAAGTACGCGACGATGTTAGCGGCACTGGCTGCTGTTGCATTGGCACTGCTGGTTAAGCTGGAAATAGGGGGGGTTATTGCCATTATCATCACTGTGTTTCTGTTGTTTTCGATGAATGGGATCATTGCAGCGACGTCGACGGCCGCCGCGCTGGATGCGGCCCCCAATATCGCCGGTTCAGCTTCGGCGTTGATTGGTTCATTACAGTATGGCAGTGGCATCATCTCGTCTTTACTGCTGGCGAGATTGAGTGACGGCACCCCATGGACTATGGCATGGATTATTGCGCTATTCACACTGATGAGCGCCGCACTGGTATTCCGTGTCAAACAGTAGTTGAACAGCCCCGCGATAACGGGGCATACATTTATTCTTTGTTAAGATCGCTCAGCAGGACGGCAATACTTTGACCACCATTTGTTTGCTCAAGGGCAATCTTTACGATGATGGTCAGCGGTACTGAAAGCAGCATTCCAACGGGGCCGAGCAGCCAGCCCCAAAAAATCAGCGACAGGAATACCACCAGCGTAGAAAGTCCCAACCCGCGCCCCATGATGCGGGGTTCCAGGATATTGCCGAATACCAGGTTAATCACAAGATAACCTGCCAGCACGAGCAGCGCATCGTAAAAACCACTGAATACCAGGACCTGAGCAATAGGAGGAATCGCTGCCAGCACCGAACCGATGTTAGGAATATAGTTCAGGGCAAAGGCCAGCAGTCCCCAGACAAACGCGAAGCGGACATCCAGTGCGGCAAGCATGCCCCAGGCGACCAGGCCGGTGACGATACTGATGGCGGTTTTTAGCACCAAATAGTGTGAAACACTGTCGATAGCGCGTTGGATCGCGGCCATTCCTTCAAGAGGGCGGCTCATCATTTGTTTAAGTTTGCCGGGGAGTTGTGGTACTTCCAGCAGCATAAAAACCACGGTCAGCAGCAGTAGAAATATCGAGGACATCGCATTAGAGAGTTGCGTCAATAAATTGGTGACCAGCGTCATCGCAGCATTCGGATCGACATATTTCACCAACTCGTCGACGGAAACACCGATCCCTGCACGTTGTAGCCACGGTTCGATATTTTTCAGCGGGATAACCAATGACGAACGATATTGCGGCAGTGTCCGTGCCAGCTCATTTAAGGATGTACCTAAATAAGCCAGAAGCAGCACCATTAGCATGACAATAATAACAACCAGCAATGACACGGCGAATACACGCGGTATACGGAGCTTAACCATGCGCTGTACTACGGGATTGAGCACGACGGCGATAAATAACGCCAGAATAAACGGTACGATGATATCGGCGGCAAATCGGATACCGGTTAAAATGATAACCAACATGCCGAGCATAATAACTATTTTTAGGCCGTTAAGCGTGATGATCGGTTTTGCCATGTGAATCCCTGAGTTTTTTATCAATATAATAATGTGATCTGCATCGAGCCGTTATAACAAAAATCAAACGAGTCGGGTAAAGAAGTGAAAAGATTTTGAGTTCGCATTGAACCTATGATACAAATCATCTGTGTTTAACTACCGAGGACAATTATCATCCGCGATGATGAGAAGCAACACTGCGGATAATTGTAATATTATGGACAATACGTTCAGGATGTTTTTGCGTTTACCTACACTTCTTCGTACCTCTTCCACTTTCTTGCTTGCGGGTGAGCAACACTGGCGCAACGCGCTTTAGTCCCTTCT
Source organism: Citrobacter sp. Igbk 14 (assembly GCF_028069825.1). Taxonomy (NCBI): domain Bacteria; kingdom Pseudomonadati; phylum Pseudomonadota; class Gammaproteobacteria; order Enterobacterales; family Enterobacteriaceae; genus Citrobacter; species Citrobacter sp. Igbk 14. The sequence continues at coordinate 29,049 of NZ_JANEWM010000006.1, read as the reverse complement.
TCTGCCTGAGCTGGCGTTATGCGCTGAGCTATCTGATTCTATTTTTTGGTTTACTGCATGCAGTAGGCCCAAAGGACTATATTCTCAAGCAGGAGAAGCATCATGTTTTACTGGATATTATTAGGTCTGGCCATTGCGGCTGAAATAACCGGTACGCTGTCAATGAAATGGGCAAGTATAGGCCATGGTAATGCGGGCTTTATTTTAATGCTGGTAATGATCGCCTTATCGTATATTTTTCTCAGTTTTGCCGTTAAAAAAATCGCCCTTGGTGTGGCCTATGCCTTATGGGAAGGTATCGGAATTTTATTTATTACGCTGTTTAGCGTGCTGTTATTCGACGAAACCTTGTCAACGATGAAAGTTGCTGGACTGGTCTCGCTGGTGTTAGGCATTGTGTTGATCAAATCGGGTACACGCAAGCCGGCAAAAGCGAGGAGGGAGGTGACCCATGCAGCAGTTTGAGTGGGTTCACGGCGCCTGGCTTGGAATGGCCATTGTTCTTGAAATCGTTGCTAACGTCTTCTTAAAATTTTCCGATGGTTTCCGCCGTAAGGCTTATGGCGTGTTGTCGCTGGTGGCGGTATTAGCGGCATTTAGTGCGCTGTCCCAGGCGGTAAAAGGGATCGATCTTTCTGTCGCCTACGCGCTGTGGGGAGGATTCGGGATCGCCGCAACGTTAGCCGCAGGATGGGTGCTTTTTGGTCAGCGCCTGAATAACAAAGGCTGGATTGGCGTTGCCTTGCTGCTGGCCGGAATGATCATGATCAAACTTGCCTAATCTTCGTGCTGCCCGCAAATGTGGGCAGCATGTGTTATCCCTTCGCCAGTGCTTCCAGTTTATCGCGAAACCCCGTCACAGAAATGGCGCGATTATCTGCCCGCCAGCGATCTTTTGCTGCTGGAGCGGAGCTTTGCACACCAATCAATTGCCAGCCTGAATCTGTCTTTAACATCAATGGGGAGCCGCTGTCGCCAGGGAGCGTATCGCACTGATGCGACAAGACGGTATTTTGCGCCCAGCCAGTTACCACGCAATCCTGATGCGTGTACAGGTCATCCAGGTGATCTTCCGGATACCCCGACTGAGTCACTTTACGGTCAGCCGCTTTTAGCGCAGCGGTTAACGCGGCTTTATCACCGTCAAATAACGGTAGCGGCGTGATCCCGGAAGGGGGATAACGTAGCACCACCAGGCCAAAATCCCACGGGGCCGCAGAAGGTGGGACAATCCAGCCGTCACCATCTGCTTTTAAACGCTTGCCGAGAGAGGGATCAACCCGTCCTTCAATGCCGTGGATTTCATAGCGCCAGATACCCTTTTTCGACACAAAACGTAGCGCGACGGCTTTATCCGGCTTGCCTTTTGGTGGGGTGAGTAAGCAGTGCCCGGCAGTCAGGGCCAGGTGAGGTGAAATGAGCGTAGCCGTGCACAGGTTACCGCTGGCGGTTTCCAGTTGCCCGATAGCGTCCCACGGTGATTGCGTCGGGTCAGTCACCCTCACACGATCGTCATGACCAAAAAACAGCGTTTTTATGTTATCGGCTTCAGCAGCGGTCGTTGCAGGCTGCTCCGCATGTGCAACGACAGGAAATAGACAAATTGAACCCAGTAATACCGCAATGGTTTTATGCATATCACACTCTGGTGGGGAATTATGATTATTAACAGCAAACCCTCAGTTAATACTATAGACGGGACGGCGGGAAAGTGGGAGTAAAATCAGATAACTACACTCAGGAAAGATAAAAATGCATGGCGATAAGAGCGCAAATTATCAGGGTAATAAGAATGAACTCAAAGCGGTAATGTGACACCATTTTACCCTCCGAAAGGCGGCGCTAAATCAGAGTGATTTAGCGCCGTATGCTATGGCATGGGGGACGCCATGGTTACTACAGATGTTTTATGCAGCCGGTTGAGCAGCTGGTTTAGCGGTTTCGTGTTTTACTGCTTTTTTGGTGTGTTTTTTAGCGGCCTGAGCTTTCTGCTCTGCGGCTGGTTTGGTTGCTGCTTTTTTGGTGTGTTTTTTGGCAGCCTGAGCTTTCTGCTCTGCAGCTGGCTTGGTTGCTGCTTTTTTGGTGTGTTTCTTCGCAGCCTGAGCTTTCTGCTCTGGCGCTTTTTGTTCTACAGCCGGTTTAGCTGCGGATTTTTTAGCGTGCTTTTTGGCAGCCTGTGCTTTCTGCGGCGCTGCTTTGTGTTGTTTTTTATGATGAGTGGTTTTTGCCGGTGCGGCTTTCGTGGTCGCAGCAGCAGTCGGAGCGGTAGTAGCAGTTGTTTCAGCAGCAAATGCAGCAGAAGACAGACCCATAGCAGCGGCAACAACCAGAGCTAATACTTTTTTCATTCTCATACCCTCGATTTGGTTTTTCATTCAACCCCACTGCGGGGCCGTTGAAATAACTATATCGCTGTAATCTCTGGGCTTCCGTGAGTCATTGGTTTCGGCGTGTAACCGTTTGTACAATGACTCACGGTATACGATTACAGATAGCGGGCTTCCAGATGGGCGCGGAAATAGCGGCTGCTCAGCGGCTCTCCGGTTGCCTGAGTAATGAGCTGCTCGGTCGTGAAACGGCTGCCATGTTGCCAGATATTCTGGCGCAACCAGTCAAACAAGGCGCTAAAGTCTCCTTGCGCAATGGCGTGGTTTAAGTCTGGCAATGCACGGTTAGCCGCACTGAAAAGCTGCGCTGCATACATCGCCCCCAATGTGTACGAAGGGAAATAACCAAAACCGCCATCGGTCCAGTGGATATCCTGCATACAGCCGTTACGATAGTTCCCTATCGTAGACAGCCCTAACCAGGCCTGCATTTTTTCATTCCACAAGGCAGGAATATCATCGACCTCAATGTCGCCGTTAATCAATGCACGCTCGATTTCATAACGCAGGATCACGTGAGCAGGATAGCTAACCTCGTCAGCGTCAACGCGGATAAAGCCCGGTTTGACCTGCTGGTTCCAGGCGATGAAATTGCTTTCCTCAAAGGCGGGTTGATCGCCGAAATGTCGGGTTACTGCGGGAATTAACCGTTTCAGAAACGCCGGGCTGCGGCCTAATTGCATTTCAAAGAACAGGCTCTGAGATTCATGGATGGCGGTTGATCGCGCCAGGGCAATAGGTTGCCCTGACCAGTTCTGAGGTAGATTTTGCTCATAACGCGCATGACCTGTCTCATGAATGACGCCAAATAACGCGCTGAGCAGTTCGTTTTCATCATAGCGGGTGGTAATCCGAACATCTTGTGGTACGCCGCCACAGAACGGATGTGCACTAATGTCCAGGCGTCCCGCGGTAAAATCAAAACCTAACTGCGCCATGGTTTCAAGGCCCAGCTCACGCTGAACTGCAGTCGGGAAGGGGCCAACCGGGGCGATAAGCGATTGTTGTGATTGTTTGGCCACCACTTTATTGAGCAATTCGGGTAGCCAACTTTTGATGTCGGCAAAGAGAATATCCAGCCGGGCGCTGGTCATCTCTGGTTCAAAGACATCCAGCAATGCGTCGTAAGGCGAGCATCCTTTCGCTTCCGCACGCAGTCGGGCTTCTTCGCGGCTGTACTTAACTACTTCTTTCAGGTTTTCAGCAAACCCTTCCCAGTCATTGGCCGGGCGTTGGCTGCGCCAGGCATGTTCGCAACGGCTGCCCGCCAGTGATTTCGCTTCTACCAGTGATTCGGGTAGCAAGGACGCTTGATGATGTAGCCGTGACATTTCGCGCAGATTGGCCTGCTCGACATCGTTCAGGTCTTCCTGCTGTGCGGCGGCGATCCACTTTGCCACATTGGCATCGGTTAATAGTTGATGCTCAAGCACGCTCAGTTCAGCCAGTGCTTCACCCCGGGCTTTGCTGCCGCCAGGCGGCATCATGGTAAACATGTCCCAACTGGCAATAGCCGAGAGGTGGGAAAAGCGAGAGAGGCGCTGGAACGTGCGGGTGAGTTGATGGTAATTATCACTGTGACTCATTTTTTGTTCTCGTTCTGTTGGACCAGATTTCAGAGTCTAACGCGATTTCGCAAATTAACCCATTCATCGTAGGTGATGGGAATTTTGGTAGCTTGTAAATGATAATGATACTTTTTATCATAATTGTGCATTATTCAGATAACGAGAACATTTCATTTTATCCAAGGAGCAGGTGTGCAACAGGAAGTCAGTAACGAATATATCGCAAGGACAAAAGCGGTGGCTGGTTGTTTCTCTATGTTTTTGTTGATGTTCGGCCTCACATTTTCCCCATTATTTTTCCCTGCCAGTCAGGACCTGCTCGCCAAAGGATTACTTTTTCCGCTGCTGTTTACACTGGAATTTGTCGTCCTGGTGCCGTTGTATTACGTTTTCTTTAGAAAAAGGGACGGTCTAGGGAAAGGAACATTCAACGCCCGGTGGTTTGCCATATTGTTTGTTGCGCTGCTAATTGTACAGCTAGTCCTGCCCTGGGTATTGGGGATCAGAAAGACCGAAGAGTGGGTGACAAGCCAGGTCTCACTGAACAGCTACGCGCTTTGGTTATCCAGCGTAACGCTGATATTTATCGCACCCGTGTATGAAGAAATCATCTTCAGGGGCTGCCTGTTCAATGCTTTTCAGTACTGGTTCAATAATAAAACAGCATTGTCGTCAGTGGTGGTGTCGGCTATTTTTGCCGTGATGCATACACAGTATGTGGATCTGAGAACGTTATTGATGTTGTTTATCGTGTCTCAGGTTTTGATCCTGGCGAGGCTGAAAAGTCACGGTTTACTGATGCCGATTATGCTACATATTATGATGAACGGTACGGTAATTGCTCTGCAAATTAGCGCCCAGACGTTTATGTTATCGTGAGCTGTTTATGATGCCCGGTTTTCGGGCATCATTGATTATGCGTGCAGACGGTGGTGCAAACGGGCACCAACCAATAGCGCCAGCACCAGCATCAGTGCGATAAACCCGCCCACGCCGTTCCAGCCATAGCTATGCCAGAAAACGCCTCCTAGTGTACCGGCAATGCTTGAGCCCAGGTAATAGCTGAACAGATACAGTGAAGAGGCCTGGCCTTTAGCGCGTTTGGCTCGCGGCCCGATCCAACTACTGGCCACGGAATGCGCCGCAAAAAATCCGGCTGAAAAAAGCAACATACCGGCAAAAATCAGCCATAACGAGGTAAACAGGGTCATTATTAGCCCGAACAACATCACGCCTGTCGAGAACAGCATTACCGGGCCTCGTCCATAACGGGTAGTCATGGAACCGGCTTTGGGTGAGCTCCAGGTGCCGGTAAGATAAGCCACGGACAACAAACCGACGACAGCCTGGCTGAGTTCCCACGGAGACAGCATCAGACGGTAGCCGATGTAGTTAAACAGTGTGACAAACGACCCCATCAGCAAGAACCCTTCTGCGAACAGTAGCGGAAGCCCTCTGTCACGCCAGTGCAAACGGAAGTTGATAAATAACGTTTTAGGCCGTAACGATGTCGGTCTGAAGTGCCGTGATTCCGGTAAGATCTTCCAGAACATGAGCGCGGAGGCGAGGGCAAAGCAGCCAATGGCCGCCAGCGCGATTCGCCAGTTAAAAAAGTCAGTAAATACGCCGCTAATCAAACGACCACTCATACCACCAATCGAGTTTCCGCTGATGTATAAGCCCATTGAAAATGCGACAAAACTCGGGTGAATTTCCTCACTCAAATAGGTCATTCCCACGGCCGCCACGCCGCTGAGTGACAGTCCAATCAGCGCGCGCATGATTAAAATACCGTGCCAACTGGTCATCATTGTAGAAAGCAACGTACAGCAGGAGGCCAGCAGCAACGCGGTGACCATCACCGGTTTACGGCCTATGGCGTCGGAAAGTGGGCCGGTAAACAGTAAGCCGATTGCCAACATGGCCGTTGAGATAGAAAGTGAAATACTACTGCTGGCTGGCGATACGCCAAACTCATGCGACAGCACAGGCAGTATGGGCTGTACGCAATAGAGAAGGGCAAATGTCGCCAGTCCGGCAGAAAAAAGCGCCAGCGTGACGCGCATAAAAGGGGATGTACCGCGTTTAATAAAACCATCCGGCGCAGTGACTCTTTGTTCATCAACATCGCTCGCCGGTGCGGTATCGACAGTAGTTGTACGGCTCACTTAAAATCCTTGCTCAATCATTTGCATCTATACCCTGCGTTTTTCAAGCCACGCAATGCGACGTGAAATCCATTGGGTCTACAGGACCAGCCTTAAGAGTATGAAAATCACAATATTCTGTCTAATATATTAATAATCTCAAATAATATCTTAAAAATATGAATATTGAACTGCGTCACCTACGTTACTTTGTAGCAGTTGCGGAAGAGCTGCATTTTGGTCGTGCAGCGGCACGACTGAATATTTCGCAACCTCCGTTGAGTCAGCAGATCCAGATCCTCGAACAGCAGGTGGGTGCACGGCTACTGGCGCGGACTAACCGCAGCGTGGCGCTTACTGCTGCCGGAAAACAGTTTCTGGCGGACAGTCGGCAGATTCTGGGGCTGGTGAATGAGGCTGCCGCCCGTGCCGAGCGATTACACCTGGGAGAGTCGGGGGAACTGCGTATCGGTTTTACGTCATCAGCCCCGTTTATTAAGGCTGTGTCCGATACACTGTCTCTGTTTCGCCAATGCTATCCAGCAGTGCATATGCAAACCCGTGAAATGAATACGCGCGAGCAAATTGCCCCGCTCAACGAGGGTGCACTGGATTTGGGGCTCTTGCGCAATACGCAACTTCCGGACACATTGGCGCGGGAGGTCATTTTGCATGAACCGCTGATGGCGATGATCCCACGCGCACATCCTCTGGCGCAAAAGCCGGTGGTGACGCTGGCGGAGCTGGCAAATGAGCCGTTTGTCTTTTTTGATCCGCATGTTGGAACGGGGTTGTATGACGATATTCTCGGCCTGATGCGCCGTTACGATCTGAAACCAACCATCACCCAGGAGGTCGGTGAGGCGATGACTATCATTGGACTGGTGGCCGCAGGGTTGGGGGTTTCCATTTTGCCAGCCTCTTTTAAACGGGTGCAATTGTATGAAATGTGTTGGATCCCTATTGCGGAAGACGATGCGGTCTCTGAAATGTGGTTGGTGTGGCCGAAGCATCATGAACAAAGCCACGCAGCGCAACGTTTTCGCCAGCAGCTTTTAGCCGCGGTGCAGCGCGGTTAATTTAGTTTAAAAATGGTCGAAAATGTGCAGTAAATCACAAGGCTAAGTAAAAAGTTGACGGAAACCATTGAAGTGCTTCACCATAGCCCGCAGATTATTTCGGAGCGCGAAAATAAAGGGAGTAAGTGGTGGTTGCTGATAGTCAGCCTGGGCATATCGATCAAATTAAGCAGACCAATGCGGGCGCGGTTTATCGTCTGATTGATCAGCTGGGACCGGTATCGCGTATTGATCTCTCTCGCCTGGCACAATTGGCCCCTGCCAGTATTACCAAAATTGTCCGAGAAATGCTGGAAGCGCATTTGGTGCAGGAGCTGGAAATAAAAGAAGCCGGTAACCGTGGACGTCCGGCTGTAGGGCTGGTGGTTGAAACAGAAGCCTGGCATTACCTTTCTATTCGTATTAGTCGTGGCGAGATTTTCCTGGCGCTGCGCGATCTGAGCAGTAAACTGGTGGTCGAGGATTGTCTTGAAATGGCGCTGGTCAGCGAGACACCGTTACTGGAACGGGTTGTTGCGCAAGTTGATCAGTTTTTTATCCGTCACCAGCAAAAACTCGAGCGCCTGACCTCTATCGCGATTACCTTACCCGGCATTATTGATACAGAAAACGGTATCGTACATCGCATGCCGTTCTATGATGACGTCAAAGAGATGCCGCTCGGCGAAACGCTGGAGCGACATACCGGCGTGCCGGTGTACATTCAGCACGATATCAGCGCCTGGACCATGGCAGAAGCGCTGTTTGGTGCATCACGTGGGGCGCGTGATGTTATTCAGGTGGTCATCGATCACAATGTGGGTGCAGGGGTGATCACTGATGGTCATTTACTGCATGCAGGCAGCAGTAGCCTGGTCGAAATAGGTCATACGCAGGTGGACCCTTACGGCAAACGTTGCTACTGCGGTAACCATGGGTGTCTGGAAACGATCGCCAGCGTCGACAGCGTGCTGGAACTGGCGCAGGTGCGACTGAAGCAGTCAATGAGCTCCTCTCTGCACGGGCAACCGTTGACGGTAGACGCACTGTGTCAGGCGGCCATGCAGGGCGATTTATTGGCGAAAGATATTATTAGCGGCGTTGGAACCCATGTCGGTCGTATCCTGGCTATCATGGTGAATTTGTTCAACCCGCAAAAGATATTGATAGGATCTCCACTCAGTAAAGCCGCTGACATTTTGTTCCCGACCATTGCTGACAGCATTCGTCAACAGGCGCTTCCGGCCTACAGCCAGCACATTGTTGTCGAAAGTACGCAATTCTCTAATCAGGGAACGATGGCGGGGGCTGCCCTCGTTAAGGACGCGATGTATAACGGTTCTTTGTTGATTCGTCTATTACAGGGTTAACATTTTTTAACTGTTGTACGAAAAATTGCGCTATCTCAAGCTGGTTCTGGCCGTCATACCTTAGACTTTCTCCACTGTTTTATTTTCCTGACTTATATTTTCATAGCATACGGTGGAGTTAGTGATGCTGAAGCGTTTCTTTATTACAGGTACAGACACTTCTGTTGGGAAGACCGTGGTTTCCCGCGCATTACTACAAGCGTTAGCGTCAGGGGGTAAAAGTGTGGCGGGTTACAAACCCGTCGCCAAAGGCAGCAAAGAGACACCGGAAGGTATGCGCAATAAAGATGCGCTGGTACTGCAAAGCGTGTCATCCATCGAACTGCCGTACGAGGCGGTTAACCCTATCGCGCTGAGCGAAGACGAAAGTAGTGTGGCGCATAGCGGCCCTGTTAACTACACCCTGTTATCCAATGGACTTGCAAGCCTGAGCGAGAAGGTTGATCACGTTGTTGTTGAAGGCACAGGTGGCTGGCGTAGTCTGATGAACGATCTGCGTCCGTTATCGGAGTGGGTGGTACAGGAGCAACTCCCGGTTCTGATGGTGGTGGGTATTCAGGAAGGCTGTATTAACCATGCCATTCTTACCGCACAGGCGATTGCCAGTGACGGGCTACCGTTGATTGGCTGGGTGGCGAACCGTATTAACCCTGGATTGGCGCATTATGCCGAAATCATCGACGTGCTAAGCAAAAAATTGCCGGCACCGTTGATTGGTGAATTGCCTTATTTGCCACGAGCAGAGCAGCGCGAGCTTTCTCAGTACATTCGTCTGTCAATGCTCGGCAGCGTGTTGTCTGTAGATAGAGTCATGGCGTAACGTTCGCGACAGCACTGACGCCACAACGCATGCAATCAACAGGCCGGGGAGTAGTTGATACTCCCCGGTCATTTCACAGACCATCAATGTCGACATAATGGGGGCATGGGTCGTCGCCGCCAGCAGTGTAGCCATTCCTGTTAAGCCCAACAGTACCGCAATGTCATCCGTCCCCGGAAGCCAGAATCCCCATACCCGACCCAGCAACATACCGACTGACAAACCGACGAACAGCGTGGGTGTAAACACGCCGCCGGGTGCCCCTGACCCGCTACTGGCGAGTACGGCCAGTAACTTGCAGATGAAAATTCCGCTGATGACGGCGAGCAAAGGAGGAGAGAGTAAATACGACTGCACTACGCTGTAGCCGTTGCCCCAGACCGCAGGAGTAAATAGCGACAACAGGCCAACGATCAGCCCGCCCAGGGCTAACTGGCCTGGTGGTGCGAGCTTTAAGCGCAAAAAGCTGTTGTGACTGGTGGTCATAAGCCACATAAAAAGAGGTCCGCAGAGACCGGCTAACAGTCCAGTGCTGATAATCATCACATATTCCAGCACATGCAGTTCCCGAGTCAGATGAACGGTATACAGCAGCGCGTTGCTGTCGCTAAGCGCATTGGTAGTTAACAATGCGACGACGGCGGAGACAACCACCGGCCCTAATGATGCGAGGATCAACGTGCCAAACAGCACTTCGGCAATAAATAAGCTACCCGCCAACGGAGCGTGATACGCACCAGCCATACCCGCAGCCGCCCCGCAGGCAATCCATAATTTCCATTCCGAACGCGGTGTGAAGCGTTGCGCGAAGCACGAAGCCGCCAATGCGGCCAATAAAATCATTGCCCCTTCACGACCAATGGCGCTGCCGCTTGCCACGACGACCAAAGAGGCCAGTGATTTCACCAGACTTGCGCTGACGTCGAACTGTCCGTCAGTCTGCAGGGCTTCCATATAGTCTGTGGGGGCCTGTGGGCGTAAACGATTAAATTTTTGCCAGCCCCAAAGCAAGAGTCCAGCCGCCAGACCACCGAGCGCAGGTGTCAGCATGCGTCTGAACGGCGGTAGATTTGTCGCGGCGTTGACCAGGCTTCCCGTATCGTTACTCAGGAACAGCCACTCAAGCAATTGCATCGCATGACGAAATCCTGCAACGGCCAGGGCTGCAAGGATACCAATCAGCGCGGCGATCAGTAGACGCCGAAACAGAGTGCGCAGGTCAGGATAAGCATGTAAGCGATGCATGGGTTGCCAGACAGGAAAATTCAGACGGCCTATTTTGCGGGTAATTAGCCGCAGAAGCAAAAGCTCAGCGTGCGAAACTCTAGGGTAAATGGGCAGGGAATATCCTGCCCATAGGCGAAATTAACGGAACAATGGTTTATCTGCCACCGGAACTAATAACTGCGACTGCCATTGTGCCAGTGTCAGGCGAGCCAGTTTACCCAACGCCTGGTAGAACGGATGGTCCGCCTTCTCGATAAAAACGTCGAGGAAGCGAGCCGACCACGGCAGTAAATGCCAGGCCAGCAATTGCTCACATTCGGTGTGGCGGCCATTTTCGGCAAGCCAGGCTGTCAGCAGTAACAACGAACCAAAGTGATCTTCTGGCTCATTCTGTTGCAACGCAAACTGAATGCCGTTGTCGCGCATCCATTGACGTAACGCCAGAGTGGATTCACCAAACAACACGTTTTCGCGATCCAGCCAGACCGAACCCCAGGGCGGGGATGGCAATGCGTAGGGGCCGATAAACAAACGTTGCCAGGCTTGCGGGAGCGTTTCATCGCTATCTGTCTGCATCTGTGCAGCCAGTGGCGACAGCGTAGCTTCCGGCAGCGGCCACTGTGCTTGCCAGCCATCCGCTTTTAACGCACTGACCATCGCAGATGCTTCAGCGCTATCTGGTGCATAGTAGAACAACGCGCCCAGAACGCGCGCAGCGGTTGAAAAGTTGTCACATTGTGAAAAATGGGTCATGCAAACAATCCTGAACAGTGCGGGTTGCCCCGCACCCGAGAGTTAACCTGCAACAGCCATTCCGACTGTCATATGCAAACCATAAAACAAACCACGACCAATGATTTCACCGGCCAGGACTAAAATTAAACCTAACGCCAGCCCAGCGGCATGCGGATCTTTACGGCGGATAAGCGGGCATATCCAGCACCCAAGACCTGCGGCCAGCAAAAGGATGCGCCACACCTGTAAGCTGCCGTAGTCAGGTACCAGCGCGTTGGCGAATTGCACTGAACTGTGGATTGTGCCGAGGGAAAGTCCCTGCAGGACAATCACACCCGCACTCACCAGCAACGCCAGCACACTGATCCCCGCGAACACGTTGGCATTAAAAGAAACACCAACAGCACGCAGTAGCAGGGCAGCAAAGAGTGGCCCGCTCAGAAGCAGGGTCATGAAAAAGGCCACCGTAGTGTAACCATTATACCAGGTCGGTACGGTATCTATCTGGTAAACGTTGGTCATCGCCCAGATAAACACCACGCCCAGCAGCATGCTTATCAGCAGCCATATTTTACCTAATGCAGCAGGCATTTTACCGAGAAAAGCGACCAGCCACCATAAACCACCGACGGCAAAAAACAGTGAGCCGCTGGCAATTTCATTACTTAGCGCTGACTCACCGATTCTGTTCAGCGAGTTAAATGCGCGTAACGGAGACCCCAAATGCATAACCGAGGCCAGGAATGCGATGCCCATTACCAGCCAAAGAAAAAACATACTGCGAACAATGCGCTGTCTTACAACATCGTCTTTAGCGGTAAACCAACCCAGCCCACTGACGATTAGCGCGCCTGCCACGCATTGGCCCAGAACCGTGAACAGTACCAGCGGCCATTCGTGCCAGCCACTTCCCATTTTAGACCTCCTTCGGATTAGCCAGATAACCCGTGGTATCCCCGGTCGGGCGGCTATTGGCATTTGGTTTGATGACGATGCTCGGTTTGGTAAAGTGCGCGCCAGGTAATGGCGCAACCGCGGCCAGGGTGCCGTGTTTTTTACGCAGTTCCTCTATCGGGCCGAAGTCCAGCGCACGCAGCGGGCAGGATTCGACACAGATGGGTTTCTTACCCTCAGCAACGCGTTCATGACAGCCATCGCACTTGGTCATGTGCCCTTTGGCGGCATTGTATTGCGGTGCGCCATACGGGCAGGCCATGTGGCAATAGCGGCAGCCAATGCACACGTCTTCATCCACGACCACAAAACCATCTTTACGTTTGTGCATCGCGCCGCTTGGACACACCTTGGTACAGGCCGGGTCTTCACAGTGGTTACACGCAATCGAGAGGTAGTAGGCGAAAACGTTCTGGTGCCAGACACCGTTATCTTCCTGCCAGTCACCGCCGGCGTATTCGTAAATGCGGCGGAAACTGACGTCCGGCGTTAAATTTTTGAAGTCTTTGCAGGCCAGTTCGCAAGTTTTGCAACCGGTGCAACGGGCGGAGTCGATAAAAAATCCGTATTGAGTCGTCATGGGTTACACCTTACGCCTTTTCAACCTGAACGAGATTACTGTGGGATGGATTCCCCTTCGCTAACGGAGAAGGACGATGTGACGTGAGAATGTTGATTGAACCACCGTGATCGATCTGGTCACCAAACATATCAGCATTGAGCCATGCGCCTTGGCCGATGGCTGTCACGCCGGGCAAAATACGCGGAGTGACTTTTGCGGCGATCAGCATCTGACCATTGCTGTTAAACACCCGTACCGTATCGCCGTGATGAATGCCACGTGAACGGGCATCGACGGGGTTAATCCAGATTTCCTGCGGGCACGCCTGTTGTAAAACATCAATGTTGCCGTAGCTTGAGTGAGTTCGCGCCTTATAGTGGAATCCGGTGAGCTGTAGCGGATACGTTTTGCGTTTGGGGTCATCCCAGCCGTCAAAGCCGGGCGCATAAGCCGGTAGCGGATGCACAATCTCGTCTTGCTTGAGTTCCCATGTCTCGGCAATGGTGGCCAGTCTTTCAGAGTAAATCTCAATTTTCCCTGATGGCGTTTTCAACGGGTTTGCAGCAGGATCTTCGCGGAATGAACGGAAGGCGACATAGTGTTCTTCCGGGCATTTTTTCTTGAAAATACCGGTCGTTTTCATCTCTTCGTAATCCGGCATTTCCGGGTTACGTTCTTTGGTTTTGGCATGCAGATATTTCACCCACTCGTGCTGGGTGCGGCCTTCCGTGAATTTTTGATAGACGTCCGGGCCCAGGCGTTTCGCGACTTCACTTAACATCCAGTAAATGGGTTTTCGTTCAAATTTAGGTGAGGTGGCGGGCTGTCCAAGGATCACATAGCCCATATTCCCGGCGGATTCATGTGAAATGAGGTCTTCTTGTTCAGTAGGCATCAGATCCGGCAGCAGGATGTCGCAGTACTTCGCCGATGCGGTCATAAAGTGCTCAATGCCGACAATCATTTCGCACTTACTGTCATCCTGTAAAACGTCATGAGTATGAGCAATATTGCCATGCTGGTTGATGAGCGTATTACTGGCATAGCACCAGATAAACTTGATAGGCACATCCAGTTTATCTTTACCGCGTACACCGTCGCGGGTGGCTGTCATTTCTGCGCCATGATCGATAGCATCTGTCCAGGTGAACACCGATATCTGTGTTTTGACCGGGTTCTCTAACATGGAAAACCATTCAACACCCAGATCCCAGGTCCCTTCACGCATACCGGAGTTACCGCCGTTAATTCCCACGTTTCCTGTCAAAACAGAGAGCATGGTGATCGCTCGGGCTGTCTGTTCACCGTTGGAATGGCGTTGTGGTCCCCAGCCCTGACAGATGTAAGCCGGTTTTGCCGAACCGATTTCACGGGCTAACTGGATGATTTTGTCTGCAGGGATGCTGGTAATCTGAGATGCCCATTGCGGTGTTTTGGCAATTCCGTCCGGGCCGTCACCTAATATATAGGCCTTGTAGTGCGCATTACGCGGTGCGCTGGCGGGGAGAGTGGTTTCATCGTAGCCGACGCAGTATTTATCAAGGAAAGGTTTATCAATCAGATCTTCTGCGATCAGCACCCAGGCGATTGCGGCGGCAAGTGCAGCATCCGTTCCTGGGCGAATAGGCAGCCATTCATCTTCACGACCTGCGGCGGTGTCGTTGTAGCGTGGATCGATAACGATCATTCTGGCATTTGACCGCTCACGTGCCTGCTCGACATACCAGGTTACGCCACCGCCGCTCATACGCGTTTCGGCTGGGTTATTACCAAACATCACAACCAGCTTTGTGTTGGCGATATCGTCGGGACTGTTACCGTCGTTAGCACCGAACATATATCCCATGGCGGCGCTGATTTGTGCGGTGCTGTAACTCCCGTAACGGCTTAAATAGCCGCCACAGGAATTCATCAAACGGTAGGGGACGTTGGAGTTCGTGATATTACCCCCATCCACACCGGTACCGTAAAGAACGTGAACGGCTTCATTACCGTAATCATGCAAAATACGCTTCAGATTTCCGGCAACGGTATCCAGCGCTTCATCCCAACTGATACGCTCAAATTTACCTTCACCGCGTTTACCAACGCGTTTCATCGGGTATTTGAGGCGGTCAGGGTGGTTCATACGACGGCGAATTGAACGACCGCGCAAGCAGGCGCGAACCTGGTGGTTACCGTAGGTATCATCGCCGGTCGTGTCAGATTCAACCCAGTAGACTGCATCATCTTTCACATGCAGACGTAATAGGCAACGGCTGCCGCAGTTAACCGTACAGGAACTCCAGACAGCTTTATCTTCAACAGGCTGCACTGATTGCTGTACGGCAGCAGCAGCGGCACGAATACCAAAGGGTAGTGACAGGCCTCCGGCAGCAAGTGCCAGTGAACCTATAGCCGAGGATTTGACTAACGTCCTGCGGCTAATACCTCCATATTGCTCATCTTCAGACATAACCCACTCCATTGTAATTGTCGTTATATATATTGTTTTATAACGAAATAACTAGCTTGCTAACAATGAAGTTGAGTCTACCTATTTATAGGTAAATCTTATTAATGCATATCAAACAGGAGTGACCCTCCGCGAACGGAGGGTAAAAATTTACTGCGGTTCAGACATGTGGCCGTCTTGAGAAGGGCTACTGTTTGCGGGCGTGTTACCGCTGTGGGTTCGGGTATAGAGGATCTTGTGCGTATCATTGGCACAATGACCGACCACCAGTGAATCAGGCTGATCGGCCTGGTCATTAGGAACAATATTCAGCGTGAAACTGGATTCCGCGACACCATTATTCATAATGCGCTGTTCGATATCACTCTTCACGCGCTCACAGGACGCGGGCGCCGCCAGGACCTGCGGGGAAGCGACCAGTAATAAGCTCGCGGCAATTCCTGTTATGTATTTCATCATCAACTCCTTTCGTGATCGACATAAACTAAGATTAGCATTTCTGGTGTAAATAACTGTATTTGCTAATATGATTGAGAATTATCTACTTATCCCGGTGAAAAATGTGAAGAAACAGACCCTGTTAGGTTTCCTGTGTATCGTGTTGGTTGGGTGTGATAACGCCAAAGGGCTGGTTTCCTTTACGCCGGAAATGGCCAGCTTCTCCAATGAGTTTGATTTTGATCCGCTTCGCGGCCCGGTGAAAGATTTTAGTCAAACACTGCTCAACGACAAAGGCGAAGTGACTAAGCGCGTCACAGGTACGCTCTCGCAGGAAGGCTGTTTTGATACGCTGGAATTGCATGATGTCGAAAATAATACGGGTATGGCATTAGTGCTGGATGCGAACTTCTATCGGGATGCAGAAACGCTGGAAAAACGGATCCGTTTACAGGGGAAATGCCAACTGGCGGAACTGCCTTCTGCGGGCGTAGTGTGGGATACCGACGATAACGGTTTTGTTGTGTCCGCCACGGGAAAAGAGATGAAGGTGCAATACCGGTATGACGCGGAAGGCTACCCGCTCGGCAAAACCACCATCAGTAAGGACAATACGCTGCAGGTTGACGCTAAGCCATCAGCCGATCCATTGAAAAAACTGGATTACACGGCAGTAAGCATGCTGAACGATCGCCCTTTAGGTAACGTCAAACAAACCTGTGAGTATGATTCGTATGCTAATCCGGTCAACTGCCAGCTGGTTATCGTTGACGAAAGCGTAAAGCCGGCAGTTGAGCATCATTACTCGATTGAAAACACCATTGATTACTACTAACCGTTTTTACTGAGCGGTAGGTTGTAACAGGTTGGAACCCGGTGCTTTGTGATCGGCCAGATATTGCTGTTGGAAGATACACATGCGAATGGTGTTACGGTACTGGCCGTTAATAAAGAACTCATGAATCAGTTCACCTTCCACCATAAAGCCAAGTTTGCGGTAGATGTGAATTGCTTTTTCGTTCTCTTTATCAACGATCAGATACAGCTTATATAAGTTAAGCACGGTAAAACCGTAATCCATCGCCAGTTTTGCCGCGCGCGTTGCCAGACCTTTGCCCTGGTAATCCGGGGAAATGATGATCTGAAATTCAGCCCGGCGGTGCACATGGTTTATTTCAACCAGCTCCACCAGCCCGGCTTTCTCACCGTCACACTCGACCACAAAACGGCGTTCACTTTGGTCGTGAATGTGTTTGTCATACAGGTCTGACAGCTCCACAAACGCTTCGTAAGGTTCTTCAAACCAGTAGCGCATGACGCTGGCGTTGTTATCAAGCTGATGGACGAAACGTAAATCTTCACGCTCCAGCGGGCGCAGCTTTACACTGAGGGCGCTTGCCATATCGTATCCTTTCAATATCTTCTAGTGAGCACAATGATTATGGGGCAACGGTGCGGCCAGTGCGACGATCGAGACAACGCAGGGTGTTAGGCTCCCAGTACGCATTCAGGTTCGCGCTTTGTTCGCATTTATCACGGCTATCAAAAGCAGCATCGGCTTTGTCCCACTCTTTCTCTGTACGCTTGTTGACTTTCTGACGCAACTGACGCGTATCGTTCCATTGTTCCTTTTCCATTGCGGCCTGTTGACGACTTTGCGCACTGTCCCCGGACTCTATGACCAGTTTACTGGTTTCAGCAAATGCGGAAGAGGTGTACACAGCCGCCGCCAGCGTCAGCATCGCCGTCAGGCACAGGCGTTTGGTCAGTGTAATTTTCATGGCGAATTCCTTTAATGAGAAAGGGAAAAAAACGATAAAACAGGGCTAAATTCTACACTATTCCTGCGCCAGGGCATACCCACTGGGCGCATATGGATACGTTGGACATATTCTGTCGTATCATGGTTAAACCGAAGGTAACTGAATAACTTCAATGCTTAAGACAACATTACTTTTCTTCGTCACCGCGTTATGCGAAATCATTGGCTGCTTTTTACCCTGGCTCTGGCTTAAGCGTGGGGCGACGGCCTGGCTGCTGGTTCCCGCTGGGGTGTCATTAGCGCTGTTCGTCTGGTTGCTGACGCTACATCCGGCGGCGAGCGGGCGGGTATATGCCGCGTATGGTGGCGTATATGTGGTGACTGCATTGCTCTGGTTACGCATTGTCGATGGCGTAAAATTGAGCCTGTACGACTGGTCCGGTGCGTTAGTGGCACTGTGTGGGATGTTGATCATCGTGGCTGGATGGGGGCGCGCATAGCGCCTTTTTTGTGATCAGTGAGCGCTTTTTTGATCTTTATACTTGTATGGTAGTAGCTCAGTTGGGTAAATTTCCTGCATCACAAGAAGAGATGTAAGGATTAAAAAATGAAGATTGTCGGGGCTGAAGTTTTTGTTACCTGTCCAGGACGTAATTTTGTCACGCTGAAAATCACGACAGACGATGGGATCACCGGATTAGGGGATGCCACGCTCAACGGGCGTGAATTATCCGTGGCGTCCTACCTGAAAGATCATGTGTGTCCACAGCTCATTGGGCGTGATGCGCATCGAATTGAGGATATCTGGCAGTTTTTCTACAAGGGGGCTTACTGGCGTCGCGGCCCGGTAACGATGTCGGCGATTTCTGCGGTAGATATGGCCCTGTGGGATATTAAAGCGAAAGCGGCGAATATGCCGTTGTACCAGTTGCTGGGTGGCGCATCACGCGAAGGCGTCATGGTGTACTGTCACACAACCGGTCATTCCATTGATGATGTGCTGGAGGATTACGCGCGTCATAAAGAGATGGGGTTTAAAGCGATCCGTGTGCAGTGTGGCGTACCGGGGATGAAGACCACCTACGGTATGTCTAAAGGTAAAGGCCTGGCCTACGAACCTGCGACCAAAGGCCAATGGCCGGAAGAGCAGCTGTGGTCGACGGAGAAATATCTCGATTTCACACCGAAATTGTTTGAAGCCGTTCGCAACAAATTTGGTTTTGATGAACATCTTCTGCATGACATGCATCACCGCCTGACGCCAATTGAAGCGGCCCGTTTCGGCAAAAGTATTGAGCAATACCGTCTGTTCTGGATGGAAGACCCAACCCCAGCTGAAAACCAGGCGTGTTTCCGCCTGATCCGCCAGCATACGGTCACGCCGATTGCTGTAGGGGAAGTCTTCAACAGTATCTGGGACTGCAAGCAGCTTATTGAAGAACAGCTGATTGACTATATCCGCACCACTATTACCCACGCAGGCGGTATCACCGGTATGCGTCGTATTGCTGATTTTGCCTCACTTTATCAGGTACGCACGGGTTCCCATGGACCTTCCGATTTGTCGCCAGTCTGCATGGCCGCTGCGCTGCATTTCGATCTGTGGGTACCAAACTTCGGTGTGCAGGAATATATGGGGTACTCAGAACAGATGTTGGAAGTGTTCCCGCATAACTGGACCTTTGATAACGGCTATATGCACCCAGGTGACAAACCAGGGCTCGGTATCGAGTTTGACGAAAAACTTGCAGCGAAATATCCGTACGATCCCGCATATCTGCCGGTCGCCCGCCTTGAAGATGGCACGCTGTGGAACTGGTAAGGAGTGATTTGTTATGAATAGTATTGTGATTGAAAAACCGAATACGCTTGTTATCGCGCAGCGACCAGTACCAGAACCTTCAGCAGGAGAGGTCCGGGTAAAAGTAAAACTGGCGGGGATTTGCGGTTCAGACAGCCATATTTATCGTGGACATAATCCATTTGCGAAATATCCGCGAGTTATTGGCCATGAATTCTTTGGTGTAATAGATGCTGTTGGTGAAGGAGTAGAGCGTTCGCGTATAGGTGAACGTGTGTCCGTTGATCCGGTTATCAGTTGTGGACACTGCTACCCTTGCTCAATTGGTAAACCAAACGTTTGCACATCGCTGGTGGTATTGGGTGTTCATCGTGATGGCGGTTTTAGTGAGTACGCGGTTGTACCCGCGAAAAATGCCTGGTTAATCCCTGACGCAGTGAAAGATGAGCACGCTGTTATGGTGGAACCTTTTACCATCGCGGCGAACGTGACCGGACAAGTTCAACCAACAGAGAACGATATCGCACTGATTTACGGAGCCGGCCCGATGGGGCTCACGACTGTTCAGGCACTTAAACATGTTTACAACGTAAAAACGGTAGTGATTGCAGACAGAATTGACGAACGTCTGACGATGGCAAAACAGTGCGGTGCTGACTGGACAGTCAATAATGGGCAGCAATCATTGCAGGATTTTCTTGCTGAGAAGGCGCTGAAACCTACGATTATCGTGGATGCGGCTTGTCATCCATCCATTTTACAGGAGGCTATCACGCTGGCATCACCGGCTGCGCGAATCGTTTTAATGGGATTCTCCAGCGAGCCTTGCCAGATTGTACAGCAAGGTATTACAGGGAAAGAGCTTTCAATCTATTCTTCAAGATTAAATGCAAATAAATTCCCGGTTGTTATTGATTGGTTGGTCAAAGGACTTATCGACCCTAATAAACTCATTACCCATACTTTTGACTATCACCACGTTACCGACGCAATTGAATTGTTTGAGAAAGATCAGCAGCACTGCTGCAAAGTTTTACTCACATTCACTGAATAATATTAATAATTGCGAGTAAGTGGTACGCATCTTACCTCTTAGAGATAGCCAATATGAATCAAGAAAAACACGAAAGGTCAACGAAAGATCTGGTGAGAGCAGCCGTTTCAGGATGGTTAGGGACAGCTCTCGAATTTATGGATTTCCAATTATATTCATTGGGTGCCGCACTGGTATTTCATGAAATATTTTTCCCGGAACAATCTGCCGCGATGGCACTCATTCTGGCAATGGGTACATACGGGGCAGGGTATATTGCACGAATAGTTGGAGCATTTATTTTCGGTAAAATGGGGGATAGCATTGGTCGAAAAAAAGTGCTGTTTATTACAATAACTATGATGGGGATCTGTACAACATTAATTGGTGTGTTACCGACATATGCGCAAATTGGAATTTTTGCTCCTGTTTTGCTGGTTACGCTGCGTATTGTGCAGGGACTTGGTGCAGGAGCCGAAATCTCTGGTGCTGGTACCATGCTCGCAGAGTACGCACCAAAAGGAAAACGCGGTATCATTTCCTCTCTTGTTGCAATGGGAACTAACTGCGGCACATTAAGTGCTACTGCAATCTGGGCCGTGATGTTCTTTGCCCTTGATCGTGAGGAATTGTTAGCCTGGGGTTGGCGAATTCCGTTCCTGGCGAGTGTAGTGGTTATGATTTTTGCCATCTGGTTGCGAATGAACCTCAAAGAAAGTCCAGTATTTGAGAAAGTTAATGATGAGGAAAATGCACCTGCATTAAATAACCCGTCAGAAAATACGCTGGGTGCAATGTTTACCAGTAAGTCTTTCTGGTTGGCAACCGGCTTACGTTTTGGACAGGCGGGTAACTCAGGTTTAATTCAGACTTTCCTTGCCGGATATTTGGTCCAAACACTGTTGTTTGATAAATCAATACCGACAGATGCCTTAATGATTAGTTCTGTTCTTGGCTTTATTACAATACCTTTATTAGGCTGGTTGTCAGATAAATTTGGTCGCCGTTTGCCATATATAATTCTGAATATATCTGCAATTATTCTTGCTTATCCAATGTTATCGATTGTTGTAGATAAAACGTATAGCCCCGGCGTCATTATGACAGCGCTGATTGTTATTCATAATTTTGCGGTGCTGGGATTGTTCGCACTCGAAAATATTACCATGGCTGAAATGTTCGGTGCGCGTAATCGCTTCACCCGAATGGCAATTTCAAAAGAGGCCGGTGGATTGGTGGCCGTTGGTTTTGGTCCTGTTCTGGCGGGTATTTTCTGTAACATGACAAATTCCTGGTGGCCGATTCTGGTGATGGTTATGGCTTACTCGCTCATTGGTTTGGTTTCAGCACTGCTAATGCCTGAAGTGAAAGACCGTGATTTGAGTGTCCTGGAAGATGCTGCGGAAGTGAGCAAAACCGAGAAGGTTCGTGCCGGAGCCACTCAGGCAGGCTAGTACGGACAGGGTATGGTCAGGTCTGAACTGATGGCCTGACCATGCTATTACACAGCTTTAAATGATGTCATACCAATCATAGAAAGTTTAATGCAAATCAAAACATACAACCATACAGGCGTTACTCTGAGACAGTCCTGATTTCATTGATAAGTAGGTCATACAATGCAAAACAAGCTCTTAGCGGCAAAGGCTGCACTTCCTGGCTACGATCGTACAAAACTGGTTCCGCGTATTGTTCACCTGGGGTTCGGTGCTTTCCACCGCGCACACCAGGGGGTATACGCTGACATCCTGGCAGCAGATCACAATAGTGACTGGGGATACTGCGAAGTAAACCTGATTGGCGGTGAGCAGCAGATTGCTGATTTGAAACAGCAAGATAACTTGTACACCGTTGCGGAGATGTCTGCGGATGCCTGGACAGCAAGAGTTGTTGGCGTGGTTAAAAAGGCGTTGCATGCGCAGGTTGATGGTCTGGAAGCTGTACTGGCTGCACTGTGCGAACCGCAGGTGGCGATCGTTTCCCTGACCATTACTGAGAAGGGGTATTGCCACTCTCCGGCGACCGGGCAATTGATGTTGGATAACCCGATGATTGCCGCCGACCTGCAAAACCCAAAACAGCCGAAGACCGCGCCGGGTGTGGTGGTTGAAGCACTTGCACGCCGTAAAGCCGCAGGTTTAGGTGCGTTTACCGTGATGTCCTGCGACAACATGCCAGAAAACGGTCATGTGATGCGCAATGTTGTGACCGCATATGCACGCGCGGTGGATGCTGAGCTGGCCGCATGGATCGAACAACATGTGACGTTCCCGTCAACAATGGTTGACCGTATTGTCCCGGCGGTAACCGCAGATACGCTGGACAAAATTGAACAACTTACCGGGGTACGCGATCCGGCGGGTGTGGCATGCGAACCGTTCCGTCAGTGGGTCATTGAAGATAATTTTGTCGCTGGGCGCCCAGAGTGGGAAAAAGCCGACGCTGAACTGGTGGCCGATGTTATCCCGTTCGAAGAAATGAAGTTGCGCATGCTTAACGGCAGCCACTCTTTCCTTGCTTACCTCGGCTATCTGGCAGGATATCAACACATCAACGACTGTATGGGGGATGAGAACTATCGTGTCGCCGCTCGCGTGTTGATGCTGCAGGAGCAAGCACCAACATTGAAAGTGAAAGGGGTGGATCTCCAGCATTATGCTGACTTGCTGATTGATCGCTATAGCAACCCGGCGTTGCGCCACCGTACCTGGCAGATTGCCATGGATGGTAGTCAGAAACTGCCGCAACGTATGCTTGACTCTGTGCGTTGGCACATTGTGCACGGTAGTGGTTTTGATCTGCTTGCACTCGGTGTGGCGGGTTGGATGCGCTATGTCGGGGGTGTGGATGAGCAGGGACAAGCAATTGAAATTAGCGATCCGCTGCTGCCTGTGATCCAGAACGCGGTACAGAACAGTCACGAAGGTGAAGAGCGTGTGCAGGCGCTATTGGCTATAGACGCTATTTTTGGTGACGAACTGCCACAGATTGAACTGTTTAAAAAGCGGGTTACAGAAGCGTACCTGACTTTGCTGGCGGAAGGCGCGA
Organism: Citrobacter sp. Igbk 14; assembly: GCF_028069825.1. Lineage (NCBI taxonomy): Bacteria > Pseudomonadati > Pseudomonadota > Gammaproteobacteria > Enterobacterales > Enterobacteriaceae > Citrobacter > Citrobacter sp. Igbk 14. Next base: position 5,684 of record NZ_JANEWM010000006.1, on the reverse strand, counting down.
AAGCAACGGTTGCGAAATATGCTGCGAAATTACAGTCAGTAAGATAACTCTCTATGTCGCCATCCGGCTTTAACAACAGCCAGATGGCGCATTGTTTTTGGCATTCACACCAATTAGTTCATGCCTAAACGAATCAGTTCGAGGGGGGCATATTTGCCTTCACATCCTTCGATTTCCACTGTTTTACCGCGGCGGATTTGCTCAGCGGTCAGGCCATCGGTGTCAATGGCTGTAATACGGCCGGTGAGTCCGGTGTCACTAATCATGACGCGGCTGCCAGTGGTGATTGCGTTGCGGTTACGATCGTATGTTTTCATGGTGTTTTCTCCTTTCCAACTTACCGTCAAAGCCCGTGGGCTTTTAGTCCCACGTAACGGGCGCAATATAAATACGCTTCTCGTTAATGATTTTTTTTGTTTTCGATCAAAATCACAGCTTTTTTTATGGGGATATGCAGGAGAGGGAATCGTTCGGGGAAACTCACCTCAGTGAGAGGTGAGCTACGTATTAGTCTTCGCTAAACCAGTCGCTATTTTCCTGACGAATAAGCTGAACAGATTCGCTAATTTCCTGTAGATGCAGCTTCATTGCATGCTCGACGGCATCGCTATCATGTTTTACCAGCGCTGCAAAGATATCATGGTGCTGACGAAGTAGCATTTCAGGCGGGGAGACGTGATCCAGACTCATATAGCGTACCCGGTCAATCGTGGCTTTAATATTCTCGACGGTGTCCCAGGCAAGCTGGCAATCAGCGATTAATGCCAGTTTCTGATGAAACTCATCATCAAGCTGGAAGAAATCGTTGAGCTGCTTACGGTCAATGGCAATGCGTTGCTGATGCAGGTTTTGTTCAAGTTGATAGCACTGGTTGTCGGTGATCATCGAGGCGGCGCGGCGGGCCACGGCACACTCAATGGCCTGACGTACAAAACAGCCATTCTGCACCTGCGACAGCGAGATTTTATTCACGTAACTGCCACGTTGTGGACGGATCTGAATCAAACCGTTTTCTGCCAGTTTGATGAATGCTTCTCGTACCGGCTGGCGAGACACGTTAAAGCGTACGGAAACCTCTTTCTCCGACAATGGCGTACCGGGTGCAATCAGACAATGCACGATATCGCTGCGAAGAATACGATAAATCTGTTGATTTACCGGCTGTGTAGGGTTGAGCTGCGTTTCTACGGTCATTCATTCTTACTTATTAGAGAGTTAACCCGGATATTTTATCACTTATCGAGCGCTTTCTATACCCGGCACAAGGCCGGGTATCTCATTTAGCTTCGATGCACGCTGAGCCCGGCAAAAGACTGGGTGACAGGCATCATCTCAAGGGTATTGATGTTGACATGAGCCGGTAACGAAGCAACCCACCATACGGCTTCAGTGACATCTTGCGGAGTCAGTGCAGTGGTATTTTCGTAGGTTTTACCTGCTTTATCATCGTCGCCTTTGAAGCGCACATTAGAGAACTCGGTACCGCCAACCAGTCCGGGTTCAATGTCGGTCACGCGGATCGCTGTGCCGTGTAAGTCTGTACGCAGGTTCAGGCTAAACTGACGAACAAACGCTTTGGTTGCACCATACACGTTCCCGCCAGCATAAGGCCAACTACCGGCGGTAGAGCCGATATTAATAATGTGGCCGCGGTTACGCTCGACCATGCCTGGCAGAACGGCACGCGTCATATAAATCAGGCCTTTGTTGTTGGTATCGATCATGGTTTCCCAGTCATCGACATTCGCTTTGTGGGCTGGCTCAAGACCCAGCGCCAGACCGGCATTGTTGACCAGGATATCGATATTGCGCCATTCGGCGGGCAGGGCGTCCAGCATCTCTTCAATGGATGCGCGATTGCGGACGTCAAGCTGAGCGGTATACAGATTATTACCCAGTTCATCTTTCAGTTCCTGCAGACGTTCCTGGCGGCGTCCGGTGGCAATAACTTTATGCCCATTCTCAATAAAACGACGCGTAATGCACTCACCAAAACCTGCTGTTGCTCCGGTTACTAAAACGATCATCTCACTGTTCCTCAACGCTTTTTATGTAGTACTACCATAGCACGTCATTTCTGCTCAGAGCTATTACTGCTTAACGAGATTGCGGTCGAATCCTGGGAGGCCTACTCTAGTAAACAAATCGTTTTCAGGAGGAAAAGATGTCGTTAACAAATCCTTTTTTGCACCACAGCACATTACCTTACCAGGCACCGCAATTTGATCAGATTGAAGATTGCCATTATCGGCCCGCGTTTGATGAAGGTGTGAAACAAAAACGCGCTGAAATAGCGGCGATTGTGCAAAACCAACAGGCTCCTGATTTCACAAATACATTGCTGGCGCTTGAGCAAAGTGGGGCGTTGTTGGCGCGCGTCACCAGCGTTTTCTTTGCGATGACGGCAGCGCATACCAACGATGAGCTTCAGCGTCTTGACGAGGCGTTCTCCGCTGAACTGGCCGCGCTGGCCAATGATATCTACCTCAATGACGCACTTTTTGCGCGTATAGATGCCGTCTGGCAGCAACGCTCTTCGCTGGATCTGGAAGGTGAGTCATTGCGTCTGTTGGAGGTGGTTCACCAACGCTTTGTGTTGGCAGGGGCACGTCTTAATGACGCCGACAAATCGCGTCTGAAAGCGCTAAATACGGAGTCAGCAACGTTAACCAGTCAGTTCAATCAGCGTTTGCTGGCGGCGAACAAAGCAGGTGCACTGGTCGTGGATGATGTCCATCAACTTGACGGACTCAGTGCAGAGGAAATTGCCGTTGCGGTAGAAGCCGCCAGAAACAAAGGACTTGAGGTTCGCTGGGTTATCCCACTATTGAACACCACACAACAACCGGCACTTGCTGCGTTACGCGATCGACAGACACGAAAAAACCTGTTTACCCAGGCCTGGACACGGGCGGAAAAAGAGGATGCCAACGATACACGCGCCATTATTAAACGGCTGGTGGAGATCCGCCGAGAGCAGGCAACATTGCTGGGTTTTGCGAATTTTGCAGCCTGGAAAATTGCCGATCAGATGGCGAAAACGCCAGAAGCGGCACTTTCTTTTATGCGGGCGATCGTGCCCGCAGCACGTCAACGTGCGCTCAATGAGCAGGCTGAAATTCAGAAAACGATTAATCAGCAACAGGGCGAATTCGAGGTTGAGGCCTGGGACTGGGCATTTTATGCCGAGCAGGTGCGTCGTGAAAAATATGCTCTTGATGAAGCGCTACTTAAACCTTACTTTGCCCTGGATACGGTGCTGAATGAAGGTGTTTTCTGGACAGCAAACCAACTGTTTGGCATTAAATTCATCGAGCGCTTTGATATCCCTGTTTATCATCCGGATGTACGGGTTTGGGAGATTTTCGATCATGATGGCGTAGGACTGGCGCTGTTTTATGGTGATTTCTTTTCCCGTGACTCAAAAAGTGGTGGTGCCTGGATGGGGAATTTTGTTGAGCAATCGCTGCAAAATGAAACCAGACCGGTCATTTACAACGTCTGCAACTATCAGAAACCTGCTCAGGGCCAACCCGCCTTGCTGCTGTGGGATGATGTCATCACGTTGTTCCATGAGTTCGGACACACGTTACACGGTTTGTTTGCCAGCCAACGGTATGCAACGCTGTCAGGCACGAATACCCCGCGTGATTTCGTCGAGTTCCCGTCGCAGATTAACGAACACTGGGCGAGTGATCCGCAGGTTTTCGCGCGTTATGCTCGCCATGTTGAAACGGGTGAAAAAATGCCCCAGCCATTGCTGGAGAAGATGCAACGGGCCAGCTTGTTTAACAAAGGTTATGATATGACGGAGCTTCTCAGCGCTGCATTGCTGGATATGCGCTGGCACAGCCTGGAGCAGAGTGTGTCATCACTGTCAGTCGATGAATTTGAGCAACAGGCCCTGGCTGCGGAAGGATTGGATCTGCAGGCTGTACCGCCGCGTTATCGCAGTAGCTATTTTGCCCATATCTTCGGCGGTGGTTATGCCGCAGGGTATTACGCTTATTTATGGACGCAAATGCTGGCCGATGACGGCTATCAGTGGTTTGTAGAGCAGGGCGGGTTGACTCGTGAAAACGGACAGAAATTCCGCGAAGCGGTTTTGTCCCGTGGTAACAGCACTGATTTAGCAGAGCTTTATCGCCAGTGGAGTGGCCGCGACCCCAAAATGGAGCCAATGCTCAAACACCGTGGTTTGAGCGCTTAAGACATTCTCCGCCAAAAAATTGAACCGGGCGCGATGCCCGGTTTTTAGCCGGATTTTTTCTTCATCAAAATTCCTCCCTAAAATGAATCCTTAAATTCTGCAAAATTTGCAGGGGGGCCTTCCTCCGCTCTGTGCCAGAAGTGAACGTGGTTAGCGACTGCCTCTTGCAAAGGCGAGGGCGAAGGCCAGGATCCATTTAGACATTTAAAAGTTAAAGCAATAAGTCCTGCGCCATCTTCAAGGCATCATTTGAATACGTATCTGGGCCAGGCACATTACAACCCTCCGTGCCCATCCAGGTTTCTTCCAGACTCAGTCGTTCGCACGCGTGTATTCAGCGTCAATCGCTTCCGCATCCGCGCGCCAGCGGGAAAAAAGGGATTGTTGCTCGCGGATCGCCTGCATCGTTGTCTCAAGGTTGGTCATTTCGTCCTGCATCTCTGCGAAGCCGGTAAAATGCTTACGGTCAAAATCACTCTCTTCCAGCGTATTAATCAACCCCTCGCGCTGCTGATTAAAATTTCCCACCATGGATTCAATCATTTTCTTGAACTCTTCTTCACGTTTCGCTTGGTTATAGGTATCCCAGAGTTCAAGCGCAACGCCGACAAACACCAGCGCGCCGTTCATGCCTTTTGCAAATTTTATGGCACCCCAGGGCTTAAATTTCAGAAATTTGCCCAGTTCTAATCCGGCCATTTTGCCAACCGTTGCCACGCCATCACGCGCCGCAATCACGGTTGTACTGTTGATGAAATTGCTCTTAACGATGTAATTGAGCCCTTGCTTAGGTAAGCTGATTTCAGGTATGGGCGGGCAGATTCTTTACCGCGAAGCTACTCCCATTTAAACGATGCGTTATCTTTGTTGAAAATGATGGTGGCCTGATGCCATTCCTTACCATCAAGGATCATTTCCAGACATTGTGTGGGGTAAAGAAAATCAGCAGGTTGAAATTGTTCATATTCGGATTCAGATGTGAGCATGACGTCATGATTGACGTTGACTATCGAACCCTCAGGATTTTTAGGGTCAGGGGATTTTATGCACAATAGCCGGGCCTGATAAAAATCATCGGGAAGCCCTTCCAGCATGCAGCCTGTAGCCCATTGAATGAGTTGCTCGTTCGAGTATTGATCGTTCGACTCTTCTGTCTTTTGTTGTGTGGTGATGAGACGGTGAAGGGTTTTGAGAAAAGAAAACATATCATCTCCTGATTGCAGCTCACGCCAACATAGCACCAAATAAACTGAACCGTCAGCAGACGAGAACACAATGTAGCGAATGAAGCAACTATTTTGGGAACATTCCTGGAACCGATGCTGATTAATTGGAAACCATAGCAGTAATTTCTCTCTAACACCGTTAAGGTAATGGTTGATTCTTAATCACATTTCATGCGGTTAATATTATCGTCTTTTTTTGCGATTTAACTCAGAAGTGTTTTGTTTCATTAAATATAAAACAATAAAAA